>NZ_JBHXSK010000038.1:11109-123693 GCF_042716195.1 Streptomyces sp. NPDC058683 | reverse complement strand
ATGAGTCCCCGCTTGAGGGCGCGGGGTGGGCGTTGGGCGCCCGCCGGGGGGGGGGGGGGGGGCGCGCCGCCACCACCCCCCCGGCCGGCCCTCCTGCCCACCACGGCCATGACAGCGCCCGGTCCGGGCATCCGGCAGCGCATGCAGAGGTTGCCTGCGAGGCGGCTGCGAGGCAGGACGGCCGGGTGACGGTCGTCTACGACGGGGTGACACGCCACTGGTCGCACCACGACCGCACCACCGCCCTGACCATGGTGAACGGAGCCGTGGACGCCCGCGGGGACCGGCCCGGCCGTCGGCCCACCCGGGTGCGTCGCCAGGAATGCAAGATCACGCAGGAGCCCATACCGTCGAAGGCAACGACCAGCAGGCCCCCACCGGCCGCCGGGCGGTCGGCGGAGGCCCGTTCGATGCGGGAAGAGCCCCCGCGAGACTGCCAGGCCACTCAGGGAGACACGCATGAGTCGCGCCAAGCGCAGGACCCGCAACACCTCCCGCAAGCGGGCCACACCCGGGCTCAACGGCACCGCCCCCACCGCGAGGAATTCCCGGTCCGTCGACGAGCCGGGGCCCGCGGCACACGGCGAGGACACCGACGAAGGGGCGGTCCCCGCAGTCGCGGCACACCTAGACGGGCGGGTGTTGTCGGCGGAGCACGCAGGCGCCCTGGGGCGTGGCGAGACCGCGGCGACGACCGCCGCTCAGGATGAGCCGGCGCCGGGCCGCCCCGCAGCGAACAGGCCCGCGCCGCAGCCCGTCCCGGCACTCCGCTCCCGGCCCGACACGTCCCGGCCCGACACGTCCTTCCCCGCCGCGGCCGGCCGCCCGACCCCGCCGGCCGCCCGCGATACGCTCGCGCGCCGCCGTCCCGCACGGGGCTCTTCGCCTCGGCCGCGGACGATACGCATATCGGAGGCAGAACCCTGGTCCGTGACGGTGATGAGCTTCCTGCTCCTCGGTGGTCTCGGTGTCCTCACCGTCGTCGCCTCGGCCGCCGCCTGGGGCCTGGCCGCGATCCTCGCGCCGGACGCCCTGCCCCGGCTGAGCACGTTCCTGACCATCGCGTTCACCGTCATCATCCTCGAAGTCGTCCTGGGCTCGTGTCTGGCAGCCCTGACCACCTTCCTGTACAACCTGACCGCCCCGTACAGCGGCGGCCTCGAAATCTCTCTCACCGACGACCTCGGCCCCACCGAGGCGGGCGCCAACGCCCAGTTGGCCATGGACCGCGCCGGCCTCCGCGTCCGCCGCTACCTGCGCGCCCACACTCCGGCCTGGGTCACCGGCACGGTGCGGCACCTGTCGGCCAGGTACGGCTCCCTGCGGGGCAGGAAGCGGACGGCACCGAGCGAGCATGCGGTCCCCGTCCGGCCGGAAGCCGGCCAAGAGGAGTGACGCACACGGTGTGATGAGGTGCGCGGCGGGTCAGTGAGCGTCAGGGCTCAGGACCGTCCGCTCCGAAGGCGGGCGTTGCCTTGGCCTAGGTGCCGCCCAGCGACACCACGGTGGCGTCCGCGGCTCCCTGGGGTGTCTCGAAGCTGACGGTGTCGCCGACACGGTGCCCCAGCAGCGCGCGCCCGAGCGGACTGTCCTGCGTCACCAGGTTCTCGTCCGCCGCCGAGGCGATCTCGCCGATCTCGACGCTCTGCACCGCGCCGTCCGTGAACCGCACGGTGACGGTGCTGCCGACACCGACCACGCCGACGGGGGCCGGTCCGGCGACCGCCGCCTGGTGCAGCCGCAGCGTGATGTCCTCGATGCGGGCGTCCAGGCGCCGGAGGTCGTCGGCCCGCTGCAACTCGTCGGCCTCGTCCGCGTGGTCGCCCGGGGAATCGTCGCCGCGCAGCGTCGCGGCGACGTCCTGCCGGTCGCTGTGGAGATCGGCAAGCTGCTGCTCCAGCGCGCGACGACCCTCGGCGCTGATCGGTTCGGGCCCACCCATGTCCGCTCCTTCGGTGGCGGATCCTTCGGTGACGGAACGACCGAAGGTGGAGTGCGGATAACGTTCTGTACTGATATTACCGATATGTTCGCCACCGTGATGTCGCCAGTCGCCGGCAGCAAGCCCCTGGCCCCCGGGTCAGCGGAGGAAGCCCTCATAGCTGCGCTGCTGGAGCTGGCTCTCGATCTGCTTCACGGTCTCCAGGCCGACACCCACGATGATCAGGATGCTGGTGCCGCCGAACGGGAAGTTCTGGCTCGCCCCGAACCCGACCAGCGCGATGGTGGGGACGAGGGCGATCACCCCCAGATACAGCGAACCCGGCCAGGTGATCCGGTTGAGCACGTACGACAGATACGTCGCGGTCGGCCGCCCGGCCCGGATGCCCGGGATGAAGCCGCCGTACTGCTTCATGTTGTCCGCGACGTCCTCCGGGTTGAAGGAGATGGAGACGTAGAAGAAGGCGAAGAACACGATGAGCAGGAAGTACAGGACGATGTAGATCGGGTGGTCGCCCTTGGTCAGGTTCTGGGCGATCCACCGTTTCCAGACGGAGTCCCCGCCCGAGAACTGTGCGACCAGGGCCGGGATGGACAGCAGCGAGGAGGCGAAGATGACGGGGATCACGCCCGCCTGGTTCACCTTCACGGGGATGTAGGTCGCGGTGCCGCCGTAGGACCGGCGGCCGATCATGCGCTTGGCGTACTGGACCGGGATCCGGCGCTGGGCCTGCTCGACGAAGACGACCAGGCCGACCATGGCGAGGCCGACGAGGATGACGGCGCCGAACTCGATCCAGCCGTCCGCCAGGGTGCCCTGCTCCTTGATGGCCCACAGTGCGGACGGGAAGGAAGCGGCGATCGAGATGAACATCAGGATCGACATGCCGTTGCCGATGCCGCGGTCGGTGATCAGCTCACCGAGCCACATGACCGTGGCCGTGCCGGCGGTCATGCAGATCACCATCGTGACGGTCGTGAAGATCGACTGGTTCGGAATGATGCCGGAGGCGACCGAGCAGCCGGAGAAGAGGGCGCCGCTGCGGGCGGTGGCGACGAGGCCGGTGCCCTGCAGGACGGCGAGCGCCACCGTCAGGTAGCGGGTGTACTGCGTGATCCTCGTGTTGCCCGCCTGACCCTCCTTCTTCAGGGCTTCCAGACGCGGGATGACCACGGTCAGCAGTTGAAGGATGATGCTGGCCGTGATGTACGGCAGGATGCCGAGCGCGAAGATCGTGATCTGGAGCAGCGCGCCCCCGCTGAAGAGATTGACCAGTCCGAACAGGCCCTGGTTGCCGGAGGCCTCGTTCACACACGTCTGGACGGCCTTGTAGTTGACGCCGGGGATCGGGACGTGGGTACCGACCCGGTAGAGCAGGATCATGCCCAGCGTGAAGAGAAGCTTTTTACGCAGGTCAGGCGTCTTGAAGGCATTGACGAACGCGGTGAGCACGGTGTCTCCTGCAACCCTTCGCGCGTGGGCCGTCGGGGTCGGTGATGACGACAGCGCATCGACCCGAGAGCGAGGCATGCCGTCCTGAACGGTTCGGGCCACACATGAATGACTCCACACGCGCCGCTCGACACCTGTTCAACCGAATTTGCAACTTATGGGCTCACGCCCCAGCCTCCCCAGCCCTCTTCTTCGCCTTGAGACCGCGGTCCGGAGCCGGGAACTCACCTCTCGAAGGAGGCGTAGGCGGCCTCCTGCCGCCACTGGACGGTTGCCTTCGGGCTGCCGGCGACGAGCCGGTGGCACTCCGTGCTCGGGGTGCGGCCGCTGCCGGGCAACTGGCCGGTGCAGGCGGCCGCGGGGCGGTAGCCGTCGCGGGTGGGGTTGCCCTGCCACAGGCTCCGGCCGGGGAGGAACGCGTACTCGAGGGAGGCGCGGGCCAGGTCCTTCAGCTCGGGGTAGGTCAGGCCGTAGGTCTGGGCGGCGTACTGGTACTCGTGGGTGATGTCGATGCGGGAGACACCGGGGTCGTCGGTCGCCAGGACGACCGGTACGCCGTAGGAACGGTAGGTGTTGAAGGGGTGTTCGGCGCCGCGCACGCCGAGGATCTGGGCGTTGCTGGTGAACGGCACCTCGACGGCGATCTGGCGGGCGGCCATCGTACGGGCCGTCTGCTGCCAGTCGTCCTCGTGGACCAGGTCGACACCATGGCCGACCCGCTCCGTGCCGGCGATGTTCACGGCCTCCTCGATGTGGAACTTCAGGGCCTCGGGCTTGACCAGTCCGGGCCACAACTCGCCCGCGTGCAGGGTGACATGGGCCTTGGGGTAGACGGTGCGCAGGTAGTTGAGCATGCGCATCTGCAGGCTGTAGTTCGCCAGCGAGCTCTCCCAGTCCTCGGGCTGGGCGAGGTTGACGGCGACGAACCGGGAGTCGCGCTCGGCGAGCCGCATGCCGAGGGCCAACTGCGTGAAGACGCGCTCGGGCGAACTGCCGCGGCTGACCTGGGAGATCCAGCGCACGGTCAGCGCACAGCCGGGGCGGGGACGGCTGGTGCCGCAGCGGGCTGCCGTACGGAACTCGGCGTCACCGTCGTCGGCCTCCTTGCGCGCGTAGGCCACGACCTTGTCGAGCCTGCCGCCGGCCACGAGCCTGGCGTGCAGCGCGGCCAGGTCGGGGTCCCAGCCGACCTCGTCGGCCAGCTGCCTGGCGCCGTCGGAGGCCGGGATGATCATGGTTTCCAGGTAGAACTGGGTCTGCGCCGCGTCCGTGTCGGCGACCTGGGCGAGCAGCTTTCCGCGATGGCGCCAGGACACCTCGCCGAACTTGTCGAACGTGTCGAAGAAATGGTCGTGACCGTTCTGGTCCGGCGGGAAGTCCTGCATCGACCAGGCGCGCACGATCGCGTCGTGGAAGTCGTGGTCGGTGCGGGCGTCGGCGGCCGGGCGGGTGCCGGGACCGCACGGCGGTACCACGGCGGTCAGCGTGGCCGTGCCGATACACAGCCCGTCCTCGGCGGCGAGCTCGATCAGGTACTCGGTCCTGACCGCCCCGGGGAGGTGGTTGTGCAGGTCGCCGCCCTTGGGCAGGTGCCGGAAGAAGCCGTGCAGCAGCCTGGGGTCGTTGCGGATCGACTCCAGGTACGCGGCCGTACGCGCCTCCGCGGCCGTCATCGGCCGGGGCACGCCTGGGACCGTCCCGGTGTGCGCGACCGCGGGCGGCGCCGCCGACAGGGACGCGAGGCAGAGCAGGGACAGGGCGCCGAGTCCGGCGGAGAGCGCCGTGCGGCGTGAGGAGTGCACGGCGCGGGGGCCGTCAGGGGTCGTCACACCAGGATGATCATCACATCATCCTGGCCGGTCCTGGCTGCCGCGCGGTGAGCACGACCGAGTCACCCGCGCGGGCGCAGCCGCGACCGGACCGCCCGCACAGGCCGACCGCGCCGTACGGGTGCGCACAGGCCGCTCAGTCCGTCGCCGGCTTCGGCCGGCTGACGCTCGCGTGCTCCGCCAGCGCCCGCTGCCGGGCGTAGTCGACGGCTGCCGCCAGTGTCTGGATGTCGTAGGCACCGTGGTGACGTCGGCCGTTGATGAAGAAGCTGGGCGTACCGGAGACGCTGCTGAGGTCCGCGGAGTCCACGTCCTCCGCCACCCGGGGGGCGCCACGGTGCCGCTCCAGGTCCTGCCGGAACCGCTCCATGTCCAGCCCGAGTTCCTGTGCGTAGCGCAGCAGGTCGCGTGCCTGGAGAGCGTCCTGCCGTTCCAGCAGGAGGTCGTGCATCTCCCAGAACCGCCCCTGGCGAGCGGCGGCCTCCGACGCTTCCGCCGCCAGTTGCGCGTGCGGGTGGACGTCGGTCAGGGGAAGGTGCCTCCACACGTAGCGGACGTCCGCGTCGCTGCCGAGCAACTCCCGCACCACCGCCTCGGCCTGGCCGCAGTACGGGCATTCGAAGTCGCCGTACTCCACCAGTGTGACCGCTGCCCGTTCGGGTCCGCGGATACGGTCATGACGCGCGTCGACGGCGACCGCGAGGTCGGTCAGCGGATCGGCGTTGCCCAGCAGCGCCCGGGCCCGGCGGGCGGCCGGCAGCAGGTTCATCACCCCGGTGACCGCCCAGCTCACCGCGAAGGCGCCGACCAGGGTGGCGAGGATGCCGATGCGCGCCTGGTCCAGTTCCTCGCCCTCGAAGGCCAGCGAGGCGATCAGCAGGGACACCGTGAAGGCCGCTCCGGCGATCGCTCCGCCGGCGGTGACCGAGCCCCAGCCGACGCCGGGCCGCAGCCTCCCGCCCGACAGCAGGCGTGCGGCTGCCATGGACCCGACGAGCCCGATCGTCTTGCCCACCACACAGCCGCACACGATGCCCAGCGTGATCGGCGAGGTGAACGCCTCGGCGAGTTTCGCGCCGCTCAGTTCGATGCCGGCGTTGGCCAGTGCGAACAGCGGCACGATGCCGAAGCTCACCCACGGCAGGAACTTCTGTTCCAGCCGCTCGTTGGGGGAGATCGCCGCGGTCAGGCCCAGTACGGCCGAGCGCTGCAACTCGGGTGTGGGCTGTTCCCGGAACAGGCGGAAGAGACGACTGGCCTGCTCCAGATCCTCACGCGGCGCCGGGTAGGCGACGACCAGCGCGCCGACGGCGAGTCCGGTCACGACCGGGTCCACCCCGGCCTCGTGCAGTGCCACCCAGACGACCACCGACAGGACGGCGCAGTACCGCCCCTTGCGGACCCGTGCCAGCCGCAGCAGCGTGATGACGAGCAGCGTGCCCACCGCCACCAGCAGCGCGGGCAGGTGGATGTCGTCGCTGTAGAAGACGGCGATCACCAGGAGCGCGACCAGGTCGTCGACGACCGAGATGGACAGGATGAATGCCCGCAGGGAAGCCGGCAGCCGCGACCCGAGTACGGCCAGGATGCCCAGCGCGAAAGCGGTGTCCGTCGACATCGCCGTACCCCAGCCGTGCACCGAGTCCAGGCCCGCGTTGAACGCGACGTAGATCAGCGCCGGAACGATCATGCTGCCCAGGCCGGCCACCGCGCTCAACAGCACCCAGCGCCGGTCGCGCAGTTCCCCCATGTCGAACTCGTGCCGAGCCTCAAGGCCGACGACGAAGAAGAACAGGCTCATCAGCCCGGCATTGATCCACTCGTGCAGGGTCAGCGACAGGTGCTTCGTGTCGAGGCCGATCGTGAAGTGCGCCTGCCATACGGCCTCGTACGAGCGCATGTCGATGTTGGCCCACACCAGCGCGACGGCCACCGCGCCGAGGAGCAGGACGGCACTGCCTGTCTCGGTCTGCACGAAGGAACGCCAGCGCGTCTTGCTCTGCGTGGCCAGTCCTTGGGACGCCTCAGTGGACTCGTAGCCGCTCACGTGCCGATTATCACCGCAGCCGAACGGCCGCTCATGGATCGTGCGGCTTTGCTCCCGGCCCGTGCCCTCGCCGGGGCAGGCGGTCTCCGGGCACCGGACGCCACGGGCGGCTGCTTCGGCAGCGCCACCGCCTGCGACTACCGCGGGTACCGCGTGCCGGAACGGAGACTTCGTACCCGGCGTCCGTCCGCGTGATGTCGGCCCTCCAGACGCTCTTGCTGACGGTAAGTCAGGTAAGGCCTCCGGAACCGGTCCGAGCGCTCCCGTCCTGGGGGTGTGTGACTTGTCACGCCTACGCAATGCGGTCTGAGTTGTCTGCATCACAGTGGAAATGTCCATTTGGGGTCCATGCTCGAAGCGGCAACCGGCTCCCGAAGTGGAGCCCATCGCCAGCCTCTTGGGCGCGACGTTCCAAGGTGACCCATGCCACGGCTTTCGTGGCATTTACCCCTTTTCGTACGAAAGGTGCTTCACCATGGCCGCATACCTCTGCCCTCCTGCCGTGATACACGGCGAGCACGCTGTGGAAACCAGCCAGATCGTGGCGGAGGTGCGCGACCGGCATCCGCACGCTGCCTGGACGCCGCGGATCGAAGGCATCGCGGCCAGCACGGGCATAGAGACCCGCGGCTGGATGCTGCCGCTGGAGGCCGCCGTCGCGCCCGGCAAGGGCGGTGGCCTGGGGGCTGTCGGAAGTGCGCCGGCCCAAGAGGCTTTGGCGCGCGAAGGGTTCACCCAGCAGGACGTGGATCGCGTGATCGCCGCACTTGAGGCGATACCCGCGCCGCAGACCGTCCAGGAGCGCACCGCGCCGGCCTGGGAGGCGGTGCAGTCCTACGGGGAGCATGCGGCGCGCGGAGCCCTGCAGATCGCCGGGCTGGACGCCGCGGACATCGACTGCCTGATCACCAGTCACTCCACCACCCCCGCGCTGCCGGGGCTGGACGTGACCCTGGCCAACAGGCTTTCGCTGCGCAACGACGTGATGCTGCTGCCGGCCACGCAGTGGGCCTGCGTCGCGGGAACCCGCTCCCTGGCGCTGGCGGCGGATCTCGTGGCCGCGGACCCCGACCGGGTGGTCCTGGTCGTGATCTCGGAGGCGCTGAGCACCACCTACCAGCCCGCCGACGACACTCTCGAGTCCCTGATCGTCCGGCTGCTGTTCGCGGACACCGCGGTCGCCGCGGTGGTCACGGGCCGCCCGAGGAGCGAATCGGTGCTACGGCTGGACGCCGCCTGGCACCACACCCTGCCGGGCACCCAGGACCTGCACCGCCTGGACACGCGGGCGGACGGCACCCACTTCGTGATGGACCGGCGTGGGCCGCGCGCCGTGCAGGAGACCGTCACCGCGATGTGGGAGTGGCTGCGCCTCCGTTACGAGGACGCTCCCGGCTCCTGGCACCCGGACGTGCTGCTGGCGCACCCCGGGGGGACCCGGGTGCTGGAGTACATGGAGCAGACGATGCCCGACGCGTGGCCGTCGGGGCTGCTGGACTACAGCCGGGACAGCTACACCAGCGGCAACCGCGGGGGCGCCGCCGTCTTCGACATCATGCGCCGGGCCTACGACGCCGGGCAGAAGTCGGGCAGCCGTGCCGTCCTGTACGCGGCGGCACCGGGCCTCTCCGCCACCGCCCTGGAAGGGGAGTGGCTGTAGCGGGAACGGGGGCGGCGGTGGATCGAGCCCCGCGCCACCCGTGCGGCGCACGGCCGTCCCCGCGTCACCTCGTGACTTCCGCCCAGACCACCTTGCCGGTGTCCGTCCACCGCACGCCCCACCGGGTGGTGAGCCGGTGCACGACGTACAGGCCGCGACCCCTGTCGTCGTAGAGGCCGCCCCGCCGCAGACGCGGCCTGCCGTTGCCGGTGTCGCCCACCTCGCACAGCAGGCTGGGGCCGGCCCTGATCAGCCGTACGGTGATGGGGCCGGTGGCGAAGCGCACCGCGTTGGTGACCAGTTCGCTTGCCAGGAGCAGCACGTTGTCCCGGGTGTCGTCCCGGGCGTGCCACTGCCGCAGCAGCGCGGAGAGCAGCGCGCGGGCACGGGCGGGCGCGTCGTCGCGGGCGGGCAGCCGCCAGGTCGCGGTGTCGCCCTTGCGGTAGCCGATCATCCGTGCCAGCAACAGGGCCACGTCGTCGCGCTGGTGCGGGGGTGCCAGCGCGGAGACCACGTGCCGTGCGGCCTGCTGGAGGGCGTCCCAGGGGTGCACCGTGGACACGACGTCCGCCAGCCTGCCGATGCCGTCGTCGATCGACACGGTCGGATCCTCCACCAGGCCGTCCGTGTAGAGGGCGAGCAGCGAACCAGGGGGAACGTCGAACGTGTGTACGTCGAACGGTTCTCGCAGTGCGAACTCGGCGCCCAGACCGGGATGCGGGCGGATCGCGAGCGGGCCCGCGCGCCCGTCCGGGGACACGAGGACCGGGGGGAGGTGGCCTGCGCTGGACAGCGCCATGCTGTGGCTGACCGGGTCGTACAGGGCGATGCAGCAGGTCGAACCGAGGGCGCTGTAGCCGGCCGCCAGCCCGGACTCCGTGTCGTCCAGCAGCGTCACGGTCTCGTCCAGGTGCTCCAGCACCTCGTCGGGCGCCAGCCCCGCGGACAGCAGCGCGCGGGCCTCCATGCTCAGCTGGCCCATGGTCGCCGCGGCTCCCAGGCCATGTCCGACGACGTCGCCCACCACCAGCGCGGTACGACCGTCCGGCAGCGGAAAGCTGTTCACCCAGTCACCGCCCACCCCCGCGCTGTCGGGCGTTGCGGGTTGGTAGATGCTGGCGATCTCGATGGTGTTGCCGCCCGTGAGGGGCAGCAGCCGGCGCTGCAACGCCAGTACCTGTTTGTGCTCGCGCTGGTGCTGACGAGCCAGGTCGACGTGGTGGACGGTCCTGGCGACCAGTTCCTGCAGGTCGAACAGCTCGCTGTCGCGGAAGGGGCTGTCGGCCCGCCGCCAGATCTCCGCCAGGCCCAGCACGACGGGCGGCGCGCCGTCCAGGACCAGCGGTATGCACGCCACACCCGCCGACCGGTCGCCGGGCACCAGGGCACGTATCAGTCGCGGACTGCCGAGGACCCGCTCGACCGCCTTCCGGTCGGGTATGACGATGGCCTGCGGGGCGTCGTCCCGCCGCACCGCCTGCGCCAGCAGGCGACTCGCGTCGCCGGGAAGATCGTCGCCCGGAGTGGCATAGCCCTCGGGCCACGCCCGGTTCGGCACCAGGGCCGCCCGCCGCAGCCGGATGCGCCCCTGCGCCTGCGCGGTGACTCCCTCGCCCGTCCACACGGCGAAATCGAGGTCGACGGCGGCCACGTCTCCCCAGGCCAGCAGGGACTCCGCCAGTGACTGCGCGGTCTCGCCGATGTCCAGCGAGGTGCCGATCGCGGTCTCGGCGGCGTACAGGTGCAGCCTTTTGGCCATGGCGATCACGGACACGGTCAGGCCTTCCTGAGGTACCGCGGCGGGCAGGATGCTCAGCGAGACCACCAGCTCCGACCCGTCGCGGCGCCGCAGGCGCTGGATCCGCGCGACATGCGCCTCACCGGTCTCCAGAACCTGCCGCAGCCGACGTGTGACCGTCGGTACGTCCCCGGGGGGCAGGAGATCGACGAAAGGACTCCCGGGCACGGCGTCCAGACCGGCGAACACCGGGGCGTCCAGATTGGACCGGATCACTCTCAGATCCCCGTCCAGGTTGATCACGCCGAGTATCTGATCCTGACGTCCGGCTGCCGGGCCGTCGGGTACGCGTAGACGCGTGCCGCGCTCGCCGCGCCCGGCGGCCGGTTCCGCTCCTCCACGGGGGACGTAACGCCCCAGGGCACTGCTGACCATGTCGAACGGCGACGACGAGGAGGATGGTGTGGAGTCCATGTGGCTCTCTCAGCAATCGCCGACGCAGCGCCGGAGCCGTGCTCGGACCCGGCGACGGGGCCCCGAGATCCCTGACCGCACACCTCATTGAATATCACCGGGGCTCGCTTCGCCCACACCGGCGGATCACGCGACGAACGCGGACAGTGAACGAACACCGGCCCTGCCGGGCACTCACCGGCGCCGGCGGTCGACCGTGTTCAAGCGGACTGTTCAGGGGAGCCGGTCAGCAGTGGCAGGTCCAGGCGATCGGCGAGTTCGGGTACGCCGATGCCGAAGGTCTGTCGCACCCGGACCCCGCTCGGGGTGAGGTCGAAGACGGCCAGATCCGTGTAGACGCGGTCCACGCAGGCCAGGCCGGTGAGCGGATAGCCGCACTCGGGGACCAGCTTGGGTGCTCCGTCCCGGGTGAACAGGTTCATCATCACGAAGACCTTCTTCGCCCCGATGGCCAGGTCCATGGCTCCGCCGACCGCGGGAATGGCGTCGGGCGCGCCGGTGTGCCAGTTGGCCAGGTCGCCGCGCGCGGAGACCTGGAAGGCGCCGAGGACGCAGATGTCCAGATGGCCGCCGCGCATCATCGCGAAGGAGTCCGCGTGGTGGAAGTAGGCGGCGCCCGGCAGTTCGGTGACGGGAACCTTGCCCGCGTTGGTCAGGTCCGGATCGATCTGGTCCTCCGAAGCGGCGGGACCCATGTTGAGCATGCCGTTCTCGGTGTGCAGAACGACGCCGGAACCGGGGGAGAGGTGGTCGGCCACGAGGGTCGGCTGGCCGATGCCCAGGTTGACGAAGGACCCGTGCGGGATGTCGCGGGCGATCAGGGCGGCGATGTCGTGCTTGCCCAGCGGGCCCTGACCGCCGGTCGTCGGGGAAGTCTGTGTCATCACTGTTCAGCCACCTGCACCACACGGTCGACGAAGATACTGGGCGTCACGACGGTCTCGGGATCGATCTCGCCGGTCTCGACGACCTCACGGACCTGGGCGACCACGGTGGTGGCCGCGGTGGCCATGACGGGACCGAAGTTCCGCGCGGTCTTGCGGTAGACGAGGTTGCCCATCCGATCGGCACGATGAGCGCCGATCAGCGCGACGTCTCCGCCGATGGGGTACTCCAGCACATGGAGCCGGCCGTCGATCTCGCGCACCTCCTTGCCTTCCGCGAGCAGCGTGCCGACACCGGTGGGACAGAAGAAGGCACCGATACCGGCTCCGGCCGCCCTCAGCCGCTCCGCCAGAGTGCCCTGGGGGACCACTTCGAGTTCGATACGCCCCGCCCGGTAGAGGCCGTCGAACACCCAGGAGTCCGCCTGGCGGGGGAAGGAACAGATCACCTTGCGGACCCGTCCCTCGGCCAGCAGCGCGGCCAGGCCGGTGTCGCCGTTCCCGGCGTTGTTGGAGACGACCGTGAGGTCGGTTGCCCCCTGCCGGATCAGCGCGTCGATCAGCGCCACCGGCATGCCCGCCATGCCGAAGCCTCCGACGAGCACCGTGGCGCCGTCCTGGACGCCGGCGACCGCCTCGTCCGCATCAGCACACAGCTGTGTGGTCACCTGCTGCCCCCGGCGACGTTCTCCAGGACCACGGCGAGGGCCTGGCCGACACCTATACAGATCGCCGCGACGCCCCACCGCTGGCCGGACTCCTGCAGACGGCGGCAGAGGGTGCCCAGCAGACGGCCGCCGGACGCGCCGAGGGGGTGGCCGAGCGCGATGGCCCCGCCCTTGGTGTTGACGATCGCCGGGTCGACGTCCCACGCGTCCACGCACGCCAGCGCCTGGACGGCGAACGCCTCGTTCAGTTCGACGGCGTCGACGTCGGCCCAGGAGATGCCCGCGCGCTTCAGTGCCCTGTTCACGGCCTCGACGGGCGCGAATCCGAACATCTGCGGATCCACCGCGGCGCGGCCGCGGCCAGCGACACGGGCGAGGGGATCCACACCGATGCGGTCGGCGGCCGCGGCCGAACCGAGCAGCACCGCGGAGGCGCCGTCGTTCAGCGGCGAGGCGTTTCCGGCCGTGATGAGGCCGTCGGTCCGGTAGGCGGGCTTGAGCGTGGCGAGCTTCTCCATGGTGGACCCGGGGCGGATGCCCTCGTCGCGTTCCAGAACGGTGCGCTCGCCGTCCGAGACGGGGACGACCAGGTCGTCGTAGAAGCCCGCGTTCCAGGCGTCGTCGGCAAGACGGTGGGAGCGGAGGGCGAAGGCGTCCTGGCGCTCGCGGGAGATGGCGAAGCGGTCGACGAGCTGCTCGTTCGCCTCGCCCAGGGAGACCGTCCACTCCTTGGGCATGCGCTCGTTGACCAGGCGCCAGCCGAGAGTGGTGGACACGGCGGTGACGTCCCCCGCGGGAAAGCCACGCCCGGGCTTGGGCAGGACCCACGGGGCGCGGGTCATCGACTCGACTCCGCCGGTGAGGACGATGTCCGCGTCGCCGCTCTCGATGTCGCGTGAGGCGATGAGGGCGGCGTCGAGGGACGATCCGCACAGACGGTTGACGGTGGTCGCGGGCACCGAGGTGGGCAGCCCCGCCAGCAGGACGGCCATCCTGCCCACGTTGCGGTTGTCCTCGCCGGCCCCGTTGGCGTTGCCCCAGACGACGTCGTCGATGCGTCCGGGATCCAGTGCCGGGGTCTTGGCGAGGACCCCCCCGATGACCTGCGCCGCGAGGTCGTCGGGCCGGATCTCGGAGAGAGCGCCCCTGAAGCGGCCGAAAGGCGTTCGCACCGCCGAGTAGAGATAACTGTCGGTCATACGCTCACGGTAGGAGCGCGGACTTCGATGCGTCCAAGACCTAATCTGCATCGATTGATAAGTTGATCTTATAGAATGGGGGTATGGAGCTGCGGCAGATCCGGTACTTCCTGGCGCTGGCCGAGGAATGCCACTTCGGACGGGCGGCCACCCGTCTGCACGTGGCTCAACCGGCCCTCTCCCAGCAGATCAAACAGCTGGAGAAGGAGCTCAGGACCACCCTGTTCACCCGCTCCACCCGGCACGTCGCCCTGACCGAGGCCGGACTTCACCTGCTGGAGCACGCCCGCACCCTGGTCGCGGAGGAGGAGCGCGCCCGCCGGCACATGACAGAGCTGGCCGACGGCCACGCCGGACGGGTCTCGACCGGCTTCATCGGCACCGCCACCTACGACCTTCTGCCGCAGGTCGCCCGCACCGTACGCGCCCGACTGCCCGGGATCACCATGGACCTGCGCGGCGAACTCCTCACCCCCGACCTGGTCGACGGACTGCTCGCCGGCACCTACGACCTGGCGGTCCTGCGCGGCCCCGCCGACCACGAGGACATCCGCACCACACCCCTGCGCTCCGAATCCCTGGTGGCCGTGCTCCCCTCGCACCATCCCCTGGCGGCCCGGCGGCGCATCTCGCTGAAGGCCCTGGCCGACGAGCCGTTCGTCGTCCACCCCTCGCGATCCTCCATGCACGGCCGGGTCCTGGCCGCATGCCGGCGCGCCGGATTCCAGCCCACCTCACTGATGGAGGTCGGGGAGACCGCCACACTGGTCGTCTTCGTGGCCGCCGGACACGGCGTCGCCCTCGTGCCCTCACCGGTACAGAGCCTCCGCCTCGCCAGCGTCGCCTACGTACCCCTCACCCAGACGGAATCCGTCGATCTGGTCCTCGCGAGCCATGCCAGGCGCACCACGCCCGCCACCGTACAGGTCGCGTCAGTGATCAAAGAATGTGTGGACGGTCCCGAACACCGGCACGTCCCGCCCTCTACGCTGGAGGGATGACGAGCGGCACGACCGGTGCTCCGGTGCGCTTCAGTACGACCGGTCTTCCCGAGGCGGAACGCATCGCCCTGTGGGAAGAGCACAATGCCGAGGCCCTGATCGGGCTGCGCTGCCGTTCCCTGCACGACACCGCCCTGGACGCGACGGAGATCAACCTCCAGCTTCCCAGAGCACATCTCGCCCGGGTCCTCGGCAGCCCCCACGTCGTCGAACGACCCGACGCCGAGATCCGCCGGGTGCCCTCGGACGCCGTGGCCTGCTATCTGACCCTGGCCGGTGACGCCTTCTTCTACTACGACGACGGCGTACGGCTGCTGCATCCGGGACAGCTGCTGGTCTGCGACGCCGACCAGCCCTTCATCCGGGGCTTCTCGCA
The DNA here is from genome assembly GCF_042716195.1 of Streptomyces sp. NPDC058683. Classification (NCBI taxonomy): domain Bacteria; kingdom Bacillati; phylum Actinomycetota; class Actinomycetes; order Kitasatosporales; family Streptomycetaceae; genus Streptomyces; species Streptomyces sp. NPDC058683. The sequence continues at coordinate 108,423 of NZ_JBHXSK010000038.1, read as the reverse complement.
CGGCCTGGAGGAACTCGCGGTCAAGATCCCCCACACGGTGTGGCGTGACCTCGGCGGGCCGCCCTCCCTGGCGCAGCCGCTGGTCATCGACGCCGGCGCGGTCCACACCCGGACTCTCGCCGCCCTCGTGGCCCGGGCACTGCCAGCGGAATCCTCCGTCGCCGCGCACGTGGACGAGGACGCCGTGCTGGACCTGCTCGTATCCGCCGCGAGCGGCCGCGCCCCCTCCCTCTCCACCGTCCACCTGACCGTCGCGAAGACCTACATCGACGACCACCTGGCCGACCTGGGGCTCTCGGCGGCCCGCATCGCCCGCGGCATCGGGATCAGCGAGCGCCATCTGTCCCGGGTGTTCGCCTCGGGCGGCACGAGCGTGCCGCGGTACCTGCTGCACCGCCGCCTCGAACGAGCCCGCACGCTGCTGGGCACCGGGGGAGAGGCGACCGTCGCCGAGGTGGCCGCACACTGCGGGTTCGCCTCGGCCGCCCACTTCTCCCACCGGTTCAAGGAACGCTACGGCCTGCGCGCCACCGACGTCCTGCGCGAGGCGCGCGCACGGTCGTAGCGGGGCGCGGGATCACGCGCCGTCGGGTGCCAGCACGATGTCGAAGCGGACCCGGGACCAGGACCGCCCGCCTAGGTCGCGCCCGTCCGGTGTGGGCGTGCCCGCCGGCTGCGTCACGAAGTCCTTGACGAGCGACTCCTTCACCCCGAACACGGAGTCCCGGTCCAGCAGTTCGTCACCGCGGACGAAGATGTGCGTGACCAGCGTGCGCAGCGCGGGAGCGCTCACCATGAAGTGCAGATGGGAGGCGCGCATGGGCGAACGGCCGGTCGCCGCCAGCAGCGCTCCCACCGGTCCGTCGTGCGGAATCGGATACGGCGTCGGCGTGAGCCCCCAGAACCGGTAGCCGCCGTCGGCGTCGCTGAACAGGTGCGCGCGCGCCGCCATCCGGTCGTCCCCGTACTGCGTGTCGTAGAAGCCGTCCTCGTCGGCCTCCCACACCTCGATCCGCGCCCCGGCCACGGGTTTCCCGGCGGAGTCGGTGACGGTGCCCTCCACCCAGCAGGGTTCTCCGGCGGCCCCGAAGGCGAGATCGCCGCCCTGGGCGATCTCGGGGCTGTTGTCGACGAAGAACGGGCCGAAGACGGTGGCCTCGGTGGCGTCGCCGTACGCCTCGTTGTTGACGGCGACCGTCTGCATGGAGGCTCCGAGCACGTCCGACAGCAGGATGAACTCCTGGCGGCGCTCGTCGGTGATGTGACCGGTGCGGGTGAGGAATTCGATCCCCTTGCTCCACTCGCCCTCGGTGAGCCGGACCTCGCGGACGAACGCGTGCAGGTGGTGGACGAGCGACCGCATGATCTCGCGCAGCCGAGGGTCGGTGCAGTCGGCGAAGGACGCCAGCACCTGGTGGGTGATCTGCTCCTCACGCTCCTGCTGCTCGGCCGGGACGGGGACTCGGGGGGTGGGGGTGTCGTTCATCGGGCTTCCCAGGCGTTCCGGACCAGATCGGTGATCGCGTCGAGTGTGACGGGCCGCGGGTTGCCCGCGGGTGCGGCGGCCACGACGGCCTCGGCCACGGCCGCCACACCGTCCCGGGGCATACCGAGCTCGCGCAGCGAGCGCGGCGCACCGAGCCGGTCACGGAGATCGGCGAGCCCCTCGACAGCGGTCGGGGAACCGAAGGCCGCGGCCAGGCGCCGTTCGGCGTCAGGGACGAAGGGCGCGTTGAAGGCGAGGACATGGGGGAGGACCACCGCGTGGGTCTGGGCGTGCGGAAGGTTGAACATGCCGCCCAGCACATGGCAGATCTTGTGGTGCAGTCCGGACCCGGCGGAGGCGAACGCCACGGCGGCCAAGTAGGCGCCGTACAAGGTCTGTTCCCGGCCCTCCAGTGCCTGCGGGTCCTTGACGACCAGCGGCAGCCCCGCCCGCAGAGCCCGCACGCCCTCGGCGGCGAGGGCCTGGTCGATCGGGTCGGTCCGCGGTGCCCACATGGAGTCCACGCAGTGGGCGAGCGCGTTGAGCCCCGAAGCGACACTCAGCTCGACCGGAAGGGAGAGCGTCAGCGAGGCGTCGTAGACGACGGCACGCGGCAGGACCTTCGCGTCCGTACCGGTGGTCTTCACGGAGTCCTCGGTCAGCCCCCACACGGCGGTGGCCTCCGAGCCGGCGTACGTGGTCGGGACGGCGACGATCGGCAGCCCGGTGGTCAGCGCGACCGCCTTGGCCAGGCCCGTGGTGGAGCCGCCGCCGATACTGATCAGGGCGTCGGCGTCCCGTTCGGCGGCCGCCGCACGAGCCCGCAGGGCGACCTCGACGGGCACGTGCATGACGACGTCGTCGTGCCGGTGGACCACGGGCAGGCCGGCGGTGACGCGATCGGCGAGCTCCCGCTCGGACGCCCCCGCGATGACCATCACCCGCCGGGCGCCGAGCGCGGCGACCTCCGCGGCCAGGCCCTCCTCGGCGGCGCCGGAGGCGAACCGCACCCGCTGCGGCAGCGTGTCGTGGACGAACCGCACGGTCTAGTCCCTTCCCAGGACGGCGAGCAGGGCATCGCGCAGCTGATCTTCGGGGTTGTCGGGCAGCTCCATGGCCCGCCACGCGATGTGCTTGTCGGGCCGTACCAGCAGTACACCGCTCTCGTCGACCTCGCGCAGCTTGGCCCAGTCGTAGTAGAGGTCGGTCACTTCCCGGCCCGGGCCGATGACGACGGTCGTGAGCGGGACGCCCAACTCCTCGCCGACCTTTTCGGCCGCCCGCTCCCACGCCTCGCCCGCGATGCCGGTCAGCAGCGTCCAACGGTCGTAGGGCGCCAGGTCCATCAGCGCGTGACGGTGTGCACTGTCTCCGACCCAGGCGTGCGGCAGATGCGCGCCGGGGACGGTCGACATCTCGTAGTACAGATCGGCATCGCGTGCGGGCGCGGGCAGTTCGCTGCCGTCGGAGACGACGGCCGTCGAGGTGTAGTGCTGGCCGAGCTCCACGCCGTGCGCGTTGAACTCGTAGTTCTTCAGCTCCATCGCGCGCACCAGCGCGGCCCTCTTGGCGGCTCCGGCAGGGGTGTTGGCCTTGCGCTCCTCGATGGCGGCCGTCATCGCGGCCTCGTCCGGCGCCCCGAGAACGCCCAGTGCCTCGAAGATGTCGATGAACTCGCGGCTGGACTTGTTGGCGCGCTTCACGATGCGCTCGGCGACGGGAGCCCGCTCGGCCGTGTAGGTCTCCAACAGCCCTGGCCCCGCATGCCCCTTGAGCACGGCTGCGATCTTCCACGCGAGGTTGTAGGCGTCCTGGACGGAGGTGTTGGAGCCCAGACCGTTGCTCGGCGGGTGCCGGTGCACGGCGTCGCCCGCACAGAACACGCGGCCTTGCTGGAGCCGCGTCGCGTACATCTCGTTGTTGCCCCACAGGCTGGTGCCGGTGATCTCCACTTCCAGGTCGGGTGCTCCGAGGAGGTTGCGGACGATCTGCACGGCAGCGGCCTCGTCCACGACCGGGGGTTCCCCGGCGATGTCGTAGCCCCACACGATCAGCCACTCGTTCCACGGGCGCACCATGCGCACGAGCCCGGCGCCGATGCCGCCGACGTTCGAGCCGGGCTGGACGACCCAGTACAGGACGGACGGCCGGTGGGCGACGTAGCGGCTGATGTCGGCCTTGAACGTGATGTTCATCGAGCCGGCGATGTCCATCGCGCCCTCGAACGGCAGACCGATGTCCGCGGCAACCTTGGAGCGGGCACCGTCCGCGCCGATCAGGTATTTCGCGCGGATGCTGTACTCGTGCCCGGTCAGCCGGTCCAGCACCCGCACGGTGACGCCGTCGGCGTCCTGGGTGTGGGACAGGTACTCGCTGGAGAACCGGGTCTGCGCGCCGCGCTGCGTCGCGTTGCGGACCAGGATCGGCTCGAGATACGTCTGTGGGATGTCGACGGTCAGGCAGGGGGACGCCAGCCGGTAGTCCGCCTCGCGGTCCGGCCGGGTTCCCCACGTGTGGATACGGCCGATCTCCTCACCGGTGATGCTGGTGCAGAACACCGTGTCGCCGACGAGGGAGTGGTCCGTGGCGTCGGCCAGCACCTGCCCTTCGATGCCCAGATCGCGGAAGACCTCCATCGCGCGCTGGTTGGTGATGTGCGCGCGGGGGGTGTTCGCCGTCCACCGGTACTTCGTGATCATGATGGTGTCGACGCCCAGCGTCGCCAGCAGCAGCGCCGCGGAGGCGCCCGCGGGACCGGAACCGACGACCACGACGTCGGTCGTGACGGCCGAGTCGGCCGGCAGCTCGGTCTCGGACATCCCGTCGTTGAACATGGGCATCGTGCTGACCTTTCATCGATCCGGCGGCGTTGCCGGCTGCGCCAGTCTGAGACCGACTCGGACGGGACGGAACAGCGCGGCGGCGAGGTCGGCGGATACACCAAGAGATGGCGGATCCACGAAAGACCGGTCACACCGCGGGGTCCGAACGCACGGCTGTCGCGGAGCATGCCGCACGAGGCCGGGTGTCTCCCGGCCGGCACGAGCCCGGCCGGCACGAGCCCGGCCGGCCGCGGCAGGCCGCAGGCCTCACACCGCTGGTCCGCGCGCCGGTCCTCTACGCGCGTACCCCTGCACAACTCCTCTGTGCCATCAGGTAATTGACGTGGCGGTCGGGTGGCTGCTTCACTGAGGCAGTGGCTGAGCCACTAGACCAAGAAGTCGCTGAACCAGCGGGTCGCTAGACCAGTGAGCCGCTGAACCACTGACCGAAGCCTGGGAGATCCTCCGTGGCCGTCGAAAGCATTCCGCGCCGAACCGTGGTCGACCTGCTTGAAGCACGGCTGCGTGACGACATCCTGAGCGGCACGCACGAACCCGGATCCCTGCTGCCCCCCGAGAGGGAGCTGGCCGCCGGGTACGGGGTCACCCGTACGACCTTGAAGCACGCGCTGACCCGGTTGGAGCAGGCGGGACTGCTGAGCACCCGGCACGGCATCGGCACGCGCATCCTGGACTACCTGCGGGTCGGCGGCGCCGACCTGCTTCCGATGCTGGCCGCACAGGACCCCACGTGGCTGCGGGAGGTCTTCGAGGTACGGCGGCAGATCGGCACCCTGATCGCCGGCCGCGCGGCCGACCGGCGCACGGAACGACAGGCCCGGCGGCTGGAACACCTGCTGCGTCAGGTCGCGGAGGGCCCGGACGCCGACGCCGTCCAGCTCGCCGACGCGGAAGTGCATCGCGAACTGGCGCGGGCCACGGGGAACCGGGTCTATCTGCTCCTCACGAACACCCTGTTCAACGCCTACCTTCCGGTACGGGCCTCGCTGCGGGCGCCGTTCGAGGACGCGGCGCGGGCGACGGACCGGCTCGCGCCGGTGGTACGGGCCGTGGTCGACCGGGACGGCGAGGAGGCGCGGCGCGCGGCGGAGACGTATCTGGCCGGCACCGAGAAGATCATGCTCGGTTCGCTGCGCAGCCCTCGCGGGCGGCCGACCGCCGACAGCCCCCGCTAGCCGCGCTTCCCGGCGACGACTCCGGGCCTCGGCATGGCTCCGGTCACGCGCGGATGCCGGTTCATCGCACGTTTCCTTGTCTGTCATGTACGGGTCAATATCGGTGTGCCCTGGTGAACGCCCGGCGGGGCGGGACCACGCACGCGGCGACCCCTCAGGTGCCCGAGGCAATCCGGGCCCATCACCCCCAGGACAGCCGCCCGTTCACCGTGGGCGCGGCGGCGACCAACAACACAAGGAGCATGGTGAGCAGATCAAGCAAGAGACGCGGCGTCCTCATCGGCGTGATGCTGTCCGCGGTCATCGGCGGCACCGTCCAGCCGGCGATCGCCGCGCCGGTGCGGGACACGGGGGACCAGGCCACGCCGTTCCGGAAGTCTCCGGTGCGGTCGACCGAGCAGGAGATCGCGCGGGCGCTGTCCGCCTCGCTGCGCGACCCGCAGTGGCGTGAGCAGGTCCGTGCGGCCGCGCTCGGCACCGAGGACGTGGACCTCCAGGCGCTGGCAGGCAGGACCGCCGCTCCGGAGGGCAGGAAGCTGCTCGCTTCCGTCTCTGCCGCGGACCGTCGCATCGCGGGCCTGAAGGGCCTGCCCGCGTCGACCGGGTCGCTGCTGCGCGTTCGGCTGGGCGCGCCGTCCATGCGGTCGCACCTGAACGCCGAGACCACTCCCTGGATCGCCGTCGCCGCGGCCGACGACGACGCCAGGACCATCACGGCGTACGACAGTCAGGGCCGCGCCCACGCCGTCGACACCGCGCGCGTCCCCGACCGCCCGCTGTACGTCCTGGACATCGACGTCACCAAGGCTCACCGGGCCGGCCTGAAGGTGCTGCGGAAGGCCTTCGCCGACAAGGGGCTGATCTCCCTCCCGTCGAAGGCGGCGAACCGCGCCGACGCCGCGAGCACCGGGGGCTGGTGGGCGACCAAGGTCACGGCCGTCGAGGTGAACGACGACCAGGAGCCCTGGTTCAAGGGATCCGCCGAGATGTTCTCGCTGGTGACCGGCTTCGGCCAGGACGGCACGGCGCGCGTCGACTCGGTGGACATGCCCTACCTGGACGACGACGGCACCGTCTACTACCCGAACCAGATCCTGGTCAACTGGTCGAACTACAAGTACAACCTGGCCGACGTCGTCATGATGGAGGACGACGACGGCACCAACTACCGTGCGCTGGCGCAGGCGATCACCACGGCGCTGCTCACCGTGACCGACCAGGGCACCTACATCCCGTTGGTGAACGCGGTCCTGAGCGCGATCCCCGACAGCTGGTTCACCGACGACCCCGACTACGTGGAGTCCTGGTACACCCTCGCCCAGAACTCCTCGGGCCGGCTGAACGGCGCCTCGGGCAACGGCTGGATGACCGTCGAGCCCTACTTCGTCGAGGAGTTCTAGACCTCGCACGCCTGCGCGGACCGGCCGCCGTACCTCGACGAACGCGCCGGTCCGCGCCGAGGACACGGCCGTCCGAGCGCACGCTCGGACGGCGCGGGCAGGCGTAGGCGACGTCACGGGGTGTCTTCTTCACCGCCGGTGTTCTGGTCGTGGGCCAGGGCGTGGGTGACCGCGGTGGTGTTCTCGTACAGGACCCGGTACTGGGAGAACCGGCGGTCGTAGACACCCGCGGTGACGGGATCGGGCCGGACCACGGACACCGCCGGATTCCAGGCCGTGATGTCCGGTCGCCCGATCAGCCCGGCGGCGAGGAAGGCCGCACCGTAGCTGGCACCGATGGTCGTGCGGGTGAGGATCTGTTCGAGACCGGTGACGTCGCTGACGATCCGAGGCCACAGTCCGCCCCGGGTGCCGCCGCCGACCGCCACGATCCGTCGGATGTCGGCGCCGGCCGCGAGCATCGTCTCGACGTTGTGCCGGACACCGTAGGCGGTGGCCTCCAGCGCCGCCCGCATCAGGTCGCCCCGGGTATGACCCAGCGTCAGGCCCGCGATCACGCCCCGGGCGTCGGGGTCCATGACGGGTGTCCGTTCCCCGGCGAAGTACGGCAGCATCACCAAGCCGTTCGCACCCGGGGGCGAGGCGGCCGCCTCGTCGAACAGCACGCCGAGGTCGACGTCGCCGAAGAGGTGCCCGAGCCAGTCGGTGACGGCTCCGGAGGTGGCCATACCGCCGGCCAGGCAACGGGTGCCGGGCAGGGCGCCGACCGTGGACCACATCGACGGGCTGGTCACGAGCCGGTCGACGGTGTTCACCAGGAACATCGTGGTGCCGTACATCAGCATCAGATCGCCGACGCCGTGGCCGCCGACGCTGATGGCTTCGCTCCAGGCGTCGATCGTCCCCACGATGACCGGCGTCCCGGCCGGGACGCCCGCGACGGGCGTGCTCACCCGGCCGGCCTCCTCGCCCGGCCAGCGCAGCGGGGGGAGTTCAATGCCGGGTGCGATGCGCTCGGCCCACTCGGGGATCCAGCGCTGCTCGTGGATGTCGAACAGCGGGGTGCACTGGCTGGCGGAATGCAGGTCCAGCACGTAGGCGCCGGTCAGCCGGTGGGCGAGCCACGAGGCGGGCATGAGGAGGCGGCGGGCGCGTGCCCACGCCTCGGGCTCCCGCTCGCGGATCCAGGCGAGTTTCGGCCCGACGGCCTGGGACGACAGCGCCGAACCGCACCTGCGGAAGACGGTGTCCGACCCCAACTCCCGGTTCAGCCGGGCGATCTGTTCCTCGGCGCGGGTGTCCACCCCGTACAGCACCGCCGGACGCACCGGCTCTCCCGCGTCGTCGACCAGGAGAGTGCACGGGCCCATGCCGCTGACTCCGACGGCGCGGACGGCGACGTCGTCGCGATCGAGCAACTCGGCCGCGAGCGAGACGAACTCGTCCCACCACACCTGCGCGTCCATCTCGACGTGCCCCGGCCGGGGACGGTCGACCACGTGACTGCGTACGGCCTCGGCCAGGACGCGGCCGGCGGTGTCGACCACCACGCCCTTGGTGCTGGAGGTGCCAACGTCCACTCCGAAGACGACGTCGATCATGTACTGCCTCCCTCGGCGCCGAGTGCGCCACCGTAGGTTGTCGCTCGGTCCGGCGGGCGGCCGCGGCTCGGCCGGGCGGCTGCCGGAGATGTCGTCACATCTGTAACCGGTGGCCTTGCGGCAGTTGTTGACATGCCCCTGCCTTGTGGCTAGCTTCGCGAAGAGTTCCCGCCGTGCTTACTGGGCGCCCGCGGTCCAGGGTCCCATCAAAGCGCTTGTATCCCAGGCACCTCGTCTCCACGGTTGGACAACGTTGTCAGACTGCGGCGATCAAGACATCCCGGCGCGTCGTTCCTTTCATCCGGGGTCGCGTTCCCGACGCGAGGACAACGTTGTCCGGCCTCCACTCCCGAGTAGAGGAGCAAACCCCGTGATCACACGACTGTCGAGACCTCCCGGCACCATGGCGATCGGTCTCCTCGCCGCCGCGGCGCTTGCCGCGGCCGGGCTGTGCACGCCCGCGTGGGCGGCCGGGAAGGCCGCGCTCGTCACCTCGCCGGCGACTCTGGTCAATCCGTTCATCGGAACGTCGAACCAGGCCGACGACTTCCCGGGGGCCGACGTCCCGTTCGGCATGGTGCAGTGGAGCCCGGACACTCCGTCGCGTCCCGACGGTGGGGGCTACGAGTACAACGACACCTCGATCACGGGTTTCAGTCTGACCCACATCGCCGGGCCCGGTTGCGGCGCGGCGGGTGACATACCGGTGCTGCCGACGACAGGGGCCGTGAACACCGGTGCGACGGACGCGTTCTCCCACACGAACGAGTCGGCGTCCGCCGGATCGTACAAGGTCGCGCTCGGCAACCAGGTGACCACCGAGCTGACCACCACGACGCGCAGTGGCATGGCCCGTTTCACCTTCCCCTCGACCAGCCAGGCCAACCTGATCTTCAAATTGACGGGCAGTCAGAACGGCGCCGGCTCGACACAGTTCACCAAGGTGTCGAACACAGAGGTGAGCGGGCAGGTCACCAGCGGCCACTTCTGCGGCGCGGGAAACACGTACAACGTGTACTTCGACATGGTCTTCGACCAGCCGTTCGCCTCGCAGGGAAGCTCGGCATCCAAGGCGCCGACCGCCACGTCCTCGGCGTCGGCCAAGGCGTCGAAGAACGCTGCCGAGACCCCCAACAGGCCGGTCCTGCACGGCAAGAACCCCCAACAGGACAGCGCTGCCCCAGCTGCCGCCGCCTCGAACGGCTACGTCACCTTCAACACCACGTCCAACCCGGTGGTGCAGGCCAAGGTCGGCATCTCCTACGTGTCGGTCGCGAACGCGGTCGCCAACCGGACCGCCGAGAACACCGGCTGGGACTTCGACGCGACCCGCACCGCCGCGCAGAACGCGTGGAACAGCGCGCTCGGCAAGGTGCAGATCGCCGGCGGAACGGCCGCGCAGCAGCAGAGCTTCTACACCGCGCTCTACCACTCGCTGCTGCACCCGAACGTGATCAGTGACGCCAACGGCCAGTACTACGGCTTCGACGGGAAGACGCACACCGTGGACGCCGGCCACAGCGCGGTGTACGCGAACTACTCCGGCTGGGACATCTACCGCTCGCAGGCCCAGCTCGAAGCCCTGGTCGCTCCCCAGGTCGCCTCGGACACCGCGCAGTCGATGGTCGACGACTACACGCAGACCGGGATCTTCCCCAAGTGGTCGGAGAACAACGGCGAGTCGTACGTCATGGTCGGTGACCCGGCGGACGCCATCCTCGCCGACTACTACGCCTTCGGCGCCCGGAACTTCGATACCACGACCGCCCTGGCCGACATGGTCAGGCAGGCCAGCACGACCAACAACGACCGGCCCGGTCTCGCCTACTTGAACTCGCCCGGATACATGCCGCACGACGGCAGCTACGGCTGCTGCAACTTCTACGGCCCGGTGGCCACCACCCTCGAGTACAACACCGCGGACTTCGCGATCTCCGCGATGGCCGGGGCGCTCGGCGACACCGCCGACCAGAAGACCTACGCCAACCGCGCGCAGGACTGGCGCAACGTGCTCAACCCCGCCTCCGGTTTCGTGGAACCCCGGAACGCGGGCGGCTCGTGGACCGGCGGCTTCGACCCCACCAGCGGCACCGACATGGTCGAGGCCGACTCGTGGATCTACACCGGAATGGTTCCCTTCAACATCGGCGGCCTGACGCGCGCCAAGGGCGGCAACACGGCGATGAACCACTACCTGGACACCGTGCTGCGCAGCTACACCGGTGCCAACGGCTACGCCTGGGTCGGCAACGAGCCGAGCATCGAGCTCCCGTGGGAGTACGACTACACGGGGCAGCCCTACAAGACGCAGGGCACGGTCCGGGCGATCCAGGACCAGATCTGGTCGAACACCCCGGGCGGCCTGGCCGACGGCAACGACGATCTCGGCGCGATGAGTGCCTGGTACGTGTGGTCGGCGCTCGGCATGTTCCCCGAGACGCCCGGAACCTCCGATCTCGCCCTCGGCTCACCGCTGTTCACGCAGGCCGTGGTCACCCTCCCCTCGGGCCGGACGCTGACGGTCAACGGCAACGGCGCCGCCGACAACGCCCCCTACGTCCAGTCCGCGGCGTGGAACGGCACGGCGTGGAACAACGCCTACGCTCCGACCACGGCGATCACCGCCGGTGGCACGCTGGACTTCACGCTGGGCACCACCGCCAACACGTCATGGGCGACGGCGGCCACTGCGGCTCCGCCCTCGTACGCGGGGGACACCGTGGCCCCGGCTTCGCCGCGCATCGGTCCACTCACCTCGGCGGTGGCCTCGGACCTGTGTGTGGACGACGCGTCCTCCGGCACCTCCGACGGCACCCACGTCCAGATCTGGGGCTGCGACAACACGTACGCCCAGGACTGGATCATCGCCGGTGACGGAACGGTCCGGGCCCTCGGCAAGTGTCTGGACGCCGACCACAGCGGGACCACCAACGGCACGCTGATCCAGCTGTGGACCTGCAACGGCAGCGGCGCTCAGCAGTGGACCGCCGGAACCAACGGGTCGCTGGTCAACCCCGAGTCCAAGCTGTGCCTGGACGACCCCAACTCCTCGACGGCGAACGGCACCCAGCTCCAGCTGTACACCTGCAACGGCACGGCGGCCCAGAACTGGAAACTCCCGAGCTGACCCGTCGGCGGCGGAGCCGACAGCCCCGCTCGTACGCTCCAATGTGGCGCGTTCCCGTGGGTCCGGAGCGATGGGCCGGGACACATGGGAACGCGTGCGGATGCACGGCCCCCAGCCGCCACGTACCGCGCCCGCCCCCAGTCGGCACGCCCCTCGGCGCTGGGCGTGCCCCTGCCTCGAATGCGCCGGTCAGGCTCTACCCGTCGCCAGCATCGGACGTTGAGAGAGAAGTCGACGCCGGGGCTCCTGGGGCGAGACGCCGCCGAACTGGACGTCCCAGCAGCCGCCTCTCCAGGTGAGGAAGACCGCGCGCAGGGGTGGCACGGCGAGATGCCAGAAAGCTCTTGCCGGTACGGCCAGAGCATCGATGAGCACGGCCCGGATGATCGCCGCTTCAGTGATGGCCGTCGCGTGACCCGTGTGCGGCGCGACGCTGCTCAGCCAGTCCGCCGACCGGCGGCAGAGCTGTCGTACGGACTCTCCGTCGTGCGGCGTGGCGTCCGGATCCGTGAGCCAGGCGGTGAACCCGTCAGGGTCGGTCGCGGCGACTTCGCCGACAGTGCGACCGCACCAGCTGCCCACGTTGAGATCGCGCAGCATGGGCTCGGACGACGCCGCGAGACCGATGGCGTCAGCGGTCTCCGAGCAGCGGATCGAAGGCGCCCGGATGGCCGGCTCGCAGGGAGAGAGCACTGCTCTCGCGGCCCCTGCCATGTGCATGCTGTCCTCGCTCAGATGGGCGTCACCGAGGAGCGGGTCCAGAGTGGGGTCACCGCCGGGCGCGCACAGAAGTGTCAGGTGGATCGACATGGGACCTACCTCTTTCCTGGCCGGGCGTGGCCTCGGACGGTGCGGACTGCTGCCGGCACGTCGTGCCTCACGTGCTCCACAGTCGGTGCGGGCCCCCCTGCGGCACCATCTGCCAGGTGTCCGAAACCACCCCGCCGACCGGCCGGCTCACCCCTGCGGCCCGGCCGGAACCGGGCACCGGCCACCGGTTGCGCTTCGCCTGGCGGCGTCGTTCACCGGTTGGGCCCATGGGGCAGTTCCAGCCGGAGCTCGTAGCCGCCCTGATCCGTGGGGCCGGATGTGACGGTGCCGCCGAGCAGCTCCGCCCGCTGGGCCAGACCCGCCAGGCCGTGATGGGCGCTGGGCAGGGCGAGCGGGCTACGGGTGGGGGCGGTGTTGGTGACCGTGGCGCAGAGAACACCCTCCCTGAGCCCGATGCGGATCGTCACGGCGGCGCCGGGGGCGTGTTTGCGGACGTTGGTCAGCGCTTCCTGGACGGTCCGGTAGACGGCCCGCTGCACCGTGGGCGGAAGCTCCTCGGGCACATCGGTCTCCAGCTTCGCCTCGATGCCGCCGGCCTCCAGCAGGTGCTCCAGGTCGGCGAGCGAAGGCTGCGGGGTGAGCTCTGTGGGCCTGCTGCCGGAGGCCCGCAGCACGCCGACCATGTGCCGCAGCTCTTCCAGGGTCTGCACGCTCAGGCGGCGGATCGTGGCCGCGGCCTGTCTCGTCTCGGCGTCCCGGCCGCCCACCTGGAGCGCTCCGGCCTGGACGGCGATGAGACTGACCTGGTGGGAGACCACGTCGTGCATCTCCCGGGCAAGCTGGGCGCGCTCTTTCGCCAGCACGCTCTGGGCGGTCAGCAGCCGCTCCTGCCTGCGGGCCTCGGAGATGTCGGCAAGCCGCAGCGAGAGCTCGCGTCGGGCCTGGACCAGCTGGCCCAGGAACACCGGAGCGGCAGCGGTGGCCAGCGTGTAGCTGAGGTGGAACAGGCTGTTCGTCTGGGACAGCTCGGTGGCGTCGAGGGACGACCACGGCCAGGGCAGGAAGTCGATGATCGCGTAGAGCAGTGCGCAGCCGCCCAGCAGGAAACGGTGGCGGTTGAGAGAGGACAGGGTGTACAGCGCGACCGTGGGGGCGACCACCGCGTCGGTGACCAGACCGGTGGGGAGCGTGAGGACGAAGGTCGTCAGGGGCAGCCGGTGGCGCAGCACCAGGGCGAGGGCGCCGAGCAACGCGCAGGCCGTGGTCGGCCGGTCCTCGAGGTCGACGTGAACCCATGCGTCCGCCAGCGCCATCGCGACGAGACAGATGTCCATGAGCACGGTCCGCGGCTGTCGCAGGCTCATCGGGCGCCCTCGTCCTGTGCACGCGTGAGCAGGCCCGCGCGCTCGGCGATCAGAGCCGCCTGGACACGGCTGCCCACCCGCAGTTTGCCGAGCACGTTGGTGACATGGCCCTTGATGGTGCCGGTGCTCAGGTGCAGCCGCTCGCCGATCTCGTTGTTGGCGAGTCCTTCGGCCATGAGAACCAGCACGGCCCGCTCACGCTCGGTGAGGCGAGCGGTCAGACGGACGGCGGTGGGCTCACGAACGTTGTTGTCGAGGTAGCCGCCCACCACCAGTCGGGTGACCTTGGACGACAGCACGGTCCCTTCCTCCGCCAGGGTACGCACCAGGTAGGGAAGCTGCTCGGGATCGGTGTCCTTGAGCAGGAATCCGGCGGCGCCCGAACGCAGGGCGGTCGTCACGTACTCGTCGGTGTCGAACGTGGTGAGCATGGCGACCACCGGAGCCTTCGGCATACGGCGGAGTTCGGCCAGGATCGTCAGTCCGTCCACGTCCGGCATCCGGATGTCGAGCAGGACGACGTCGGGGCACAGCTCCCGCACCGTCTGCACGGCCTGGCCACCGGGTACCGCCGCGACGACTTCGATGTCGTCCGCCGCTTCGAGGATGTGCGTGAAACCCGTACGGATCAGCGCTTCGTCGTCGACCACCAGTACCCGGATCATGTGCGCTCCGCTCGTCGCATGCCCGGGTCGATGCCTACCCCCGCGGGGGCATGCCTCCGGGCGGCCGGCACGCAGAACCCGCCGGTTGGCGGCGCGACCTCAGCCGGTCGGCGGGCGGCGCCCGCTCGCCGACCCGGCGGCAGGCGCGCGACCTCGGCGAACAGCGCGCCCGGCGCGCCGTGGCGCAGCCAGGACCTCCCCGCTCGCCTCACTACGCTGAGCGACGGGAGACCACACGGCCCAGGACAGATCGGGAGACCATGGCCCTCGACCTCGACATCGACCGTATCCGCCATGCCGTCGGCGAAGGGACCCGCGACAAGGCCTACCCGGGGGCCGTCTGGGCCGTCGGCGACCGCTCCGGAAACATGACCTTCGGCACCCAGGGCGTCCTGGATCCCGACCAGCCCGACGAACCGATGCGGCACGACACCGTCTTCGACGTCGAAGGCCTCACGGAGGTCCTCGCGGTGTGGTCGACCATCGGATCCCTCGTCGAAGTCGGCCAGCTGCACCTCGACGAGCAACTGGGTGACTTCTGGTCCGCGGTGCGCGGACATCCGCTGGGCCGGGTGAGCACACGCCACCTGCTCACCCATACGGCAGGCATCCCGGTCCGGACGGACCTGTCGGACCCGTACGGCACCGACCCCCGGGACATTCGCGACGGCGTCCTCCACGACGCCGTGCGCCGCCCGCCCGGGGAGGCCGTGGAGTACAGCGACCGCGCCGCCCTCGTCCTCGGCTACCTCGCCGAAGAACTCTCCGGCCAGAGCCTCGACGTCCTCGCCGCCACCGAGGTGTGGCAGCCCCTCGGCATGACACGCACCTGCTACGGCCCTCTGCCCGACGAAGCGACCGCCCGGTGCGCGCCGACCGAATTCGACGACATCACCGGGGCTCGCCTTCGGGGCACCGCCCACGGACTGCCGGCGCGTCTGCTCGGCGGGGTCTGCGGCACCTCAGGAGTGTTCTCCGTCCTCCCCGACCTCGCGGCTTTCCTTCGCCACCTGCTCCGGCCGAGACAGGACGGCGGGCAGCCGGGCTTCGGCACCGCCTGGATCCAGGAGTCGCTGCGCATCCGGACGGGCGAACTCACGCCCGCCGGCGGACTGTTCTGGCGCCCGGCCCCGGGAACGGTCCCCGGGACCGACGACATCTGGGAGCACTACGGCTCCGGCGCGGCAGGCGCATGGCTGTCCCCCGCACAGGACCGCTGGGCCGTCCTGCTGACCAACACGCGTTACTGCACCAGGGACTACGGATCCCTCGTCCACATCCGCAACGCGTTCCGCTCGCTCGCCTTCGCCTGACCGTGCGCCGTCACCGCGGGCGCACGGCCCGACACCTGCGTGAGCCGTGTCGGCCGGTACGACGCGGAGCCAAGGTCGCGTCGGCCGACGCAGGTACGGCCTCAGCTCATCTTTCCGGTCCGGGCGTCGTGCCACAGGTCGACGCCGCCGTCGACAGCGTACGTATCGATCTCCGCCAGCTCCTCCGCGGTGAACTCCAGGTTCTCCAGCGCGGCGACGTTCTGCTCGAGCTGTTCGGTACGCGACGCGCCGATGACCAGCGAGGTGACCCGCCTGTCACGCAGTGCCCAGGCGAGCGCCATCTGCGCGAGGGTCTGCCCACGGCGCTGGGCGATGGCGTTGAGTGCGCGGAGCCTGCTCACCATGTCGTCCGACAGCCAGTCCGTGTCGAACGACGTGCCGGCCGCGGCCCGCGAGCCCTCCGGGATGCCGTCGAGGTAGCGCCCGGTGAGCAGGCCCTGCGCGAGCGCCGTGAACCCGATGACGCCGAAGCCCTCTTCCTGCGCCGCGTCGAGCAGCCCGTCCGTCTCGATCCAGCGGTTCACCATGCTGTACGAGGGCTGGTGGATGAGCAGGGAGGTCCCCAGTTCCCGCAGGATCGCGGCGGCCTGCCGGGTGCGCTCGGCGTCGTAGGAGGAAATTCCGACATACAGGGCCTTGCCCTGGCGGACGGCGGTGTCCAGCGCGCCCATCGTCTCCTCCAGGGGCGTGCTCGCGTCGAGGCGGTGGGAGTAGAAGATGTCCACGTAGTCGAGGCCGGTGCGCTGCAGGGACTGGTCGAGGGAGGCCAGCAGGTACTTGCGGGAGCCACCGCCCTGGCCGTAGGGGCCGGGCCACATGTCCCAGCCGGCCTTCGTGGAGACGACCAGCTCGTCCCGGTACGGCGCGAGGTCCTGCTTGAGCAGTCGCCCGAAGTTGCGTTCCGCGGAGCCGTAGGGCGGGCCGTAGTTGTTGGCCAGGTCGTGGTGGGTGATTCCGAGGTCGAAGGCGCGCAGCGCGATGTCCCGCTGGCTCTCGAACGACCGGTCGTCACCGAAGTTGTGCCAGTAGCCCAGGGACAGCACGGGCAGGTCGAGGCCCGAGCGCCCGGTGCGCCGGTAGCGCATCGTGCCGTTGTACCGCTCGGGGTCCGCGACGTGGTTCATGGGGGTCTCCGCAGGTGACAGTGGGTTTCATGGCGTTCGAGGGGACGAACGTGCCTACTGTGCCCTGGCTCGATTCCCGAGTCCAACAGCTCACGCACATCGCATTCATCGGTGTCACTTCTCAAAGAGAGCCTCGCTCAGCCATCCGTGGCGGCCGTGGCGGTGGTGCGGGGACGGCGCGTACGCCTGTCCCCGCACACGTTCCGCGTGGTTCAGACGACCGCCGTGAAGGTGTAGTGCCCGGCCGGCAGATGGTAGTTCGCCGGGCCCGTCGGGACGGCCTGTGCCGGGGCGACGACCGACTCCGGCCGTGAGGTGGGCACGGTGACGGCGGCGAACGTGTTGACGGGCACGGTGACGTGCAGCCTGAGCCGGCCGCCGGAGACGGCCCAGCTGCTCGCCGCGCTGCCGTACGGGGTGTCGTAGGTGCTGACGGCGGACGTCACGCCGCCGCCGGGCCGCGGCGCGATGCGCAGGGAGGCGTATCCAGGGCTCGCGGGGCCGAGGCCGCCGACCTGGCGGTAGAGGAAGTCGCCGACCGAGCCGAGGCCGTAGTGGTTGAAGGAGTTCATGCCCGGGTCGTTGAACGAGCCGTCGGTGCGGATGCCGTCCCAGCGCTCCCAGATCGTGGTGGCGCCGTGGTCGATCATGTAACCCCAGCCGGGGAAGCCGCGCTGCAGCAGGATCCGGTACGCCGTCTCGACATGACCGTGGTCCGCCAGCACGGGCAGGAGGTTCTCCACGCCGAGGAAGCCGACGCTGAGGTGTCCGTCCGTGGCCGCGACCTTTGCGGCGAGCTGGTCCGCGGTGGCCCGGACCAGGGACGCCGGCAGCAGCTCGAAGGCCAGGGCCAGCACGTAGCCGGTCTGGGTGTTGCCGCGGACCGTGCCGTCGTCCGACACGAAGCGGGCGCGGAAGGCGGTCGCGACCTGGTCGGCGAGCTGCCCGTAGGCGGTGGCCTCGGCGCTGCGGCCGGTGGCGGCGGCCATGCGCGCCACCAGGCGGGCCGACCAGGCGAAGTAGGCCGTGCAGACGAGGTCCTGGGCCGTGTTGTCGTCGACGTTGAGCCAGTCGCCGTAGGTCTGCTGATCGCGTATCAGGTCGCTGCCGGACGTGGCGCGCAGATAGTCGACCCACTGGGCCATCGCCGTGAAGTGCCGGTCCGCGACGGTGAGGTCGCCGAAGCGCTGCCACACCGTGTAGGGAATGACCACTCCCGCGTCTCCCCAGCCGGCCGTGCCGGAGCCGCCGATCACCGCGGGTGCGACATCCGTGAAGGCGCCGTTCGCCTGCTGGGCGTCCGTCAGGTCGTCGACGAACTTGGTGAGGAGGGCGTGCGTGTCCAGGTTGAAGGTGGAGGTCGAGCAGAAGGCGGCGATGTCGCCCGTCCAGCCCAGCCGCTCGTCCCGTTGGGGGCAGTCGGTCGGGATCGAGAGCATGTTGCTGCGCTCGCCCCACACGATGTTGTGCTGGAGCTTGTTGAGCAGCGTGTCCGACGCGCTGAACGTGCCCGGCCGCCGGGCGTCGGTCCACACCGCGCGACCGGTGACGGTGGTGGCGTCGGGCCGGAAACCGGACGGCAGGCCGCTGAGTTCGACGTAACGGTAGCCGTGGACGGTGAACCGGGGCTCGTACGTCTCCACGCTCCCGGTGCCGGCGAGGGTGAAGGAGTCGGTGGCCTGGGCGGCGCGCAGGTTGGTGGTGTAGAGCGTGCCGTCGGGGTTGAGGACCTCGCCGTGCCGGACGGTGACCGTGGTGCCGGCGTCGCCGCGGACCGCGATGCGGTTCCAGCCGGCGAAGTTCTGCCCCAGGTCGAAGATCCACACCCCCGGCTGCGGCTCGGCCACCGACACCGGGCGGAATTCCTGCTGCACGGTGACACCGTTGTCGACCTGTGCCACCAGCCGCGGGACGGGCCCGTCGTGGACGGCGACGGCGGTCCAGCCGCTGTCGTCGAAGTCCGCCGCGTCCCAGCCCTCGACGTGCAGGCGCGCGTCGTAGGTCTCGCCCTGGTACAGATCGTCCGCGGTGATCGCGCCGGTGGCCGTCTTCCAGCTGCGGTCCGTCGTCACCAGCTGGGTGGATCCGTCGGTGTAGGTGATGAGCAGTTGTGCGCCGTAGAACGGCTGGGTGCCGTAGTGCCTGCTGCCGGCGAAGCCCAGGTTGCCGGAGTACCAGCCGTTGCCGAGCCACGCGCCGAGCACGTTGGCGCCCCGCCGGAGGTGCGCGGCGACGTCGAACACCTTGTACTGAAGGCGCTTCGCGTAGTCGGTCCACCCGGGGGCCAGCACGTCGTCGCCGACCTTCGTGCCGTTGAGCCGCGTCTCGTGAAGACCGAGCGCGGTGGTCAGCAGCCGTGCCGAGGCGACCCGCCCCCGCACGCTGAAGCTCTTGCGCAGCATCGGCGCCGGCCCCACCACCTGGACGTTCGATCCCCACGGACCGCTGCCGTACGGGGCGAGCGCCCGTGCGGCGGGCCAGGCGCTGTCGTCGTATCCGGGGCTCTGCCAGTCCGCGGGCGGGTCCTGGTGCGACTTCCACGCATCGTCGGTGACCACGGTCGGGCCGCCCGGCACCGTGAGCTTGGCGATGAGTCCGGCCGGGGACAGGCTCGTGTTCCGGCTCGCGACCGCGAGGGTGTTGTCGCCGCTCCTGAGATACGCGGTGACGTCGACCGTGGCGGCGCTCTTCCACGAGTCGGTCACGCGTCGTGAGGTGCTCACCTGGGTTCCGTTGACCCAGACGTCCGCGGTGTCGTCCCCGGTGACGATCAGGCTCGCGGCGGCGGGTGCGCCCGCAAGGGTGAAGGTGCGCCGGAAACAGCGGGTCGCGACGGGTGCCTGGGACGCGGGATCGCCTTCCGGGTACCAGATCCAGTCGGCCCCCGAGAGATCCGGGCCCGGCGGCCGCCCGATGAACGCGGCGGACCACTCCTGCGCGGGCGCCAGCAGTCCGGTCTCGAACCACTTCGGCTTGCTCCAGGCGGCCGCCCGGCCCTGCGTGTCCCAGACGCGCACCCGCCAGAAGTAGCGGGTCAGGCTCTTCAGGGGCCCGCCGGCGTAGGCGATGTCGATCTGCCGGTCGGACGCGACACGCCCGCTGTCCCACAGCTCACCGGAGCCGTCGGCCGTGGCCGAGACCTGGATCCGGTAGCCGCCCTGACGCTGCTGCCGCTCCGCCGAGTCGAGGACCCAGCCGAAGCGCGGATGTGCCGCGTCCACGCCCAGGGGGAGGGCGCGATGCTCCACGGTGCAGGCGGCCACACTCAGCGGGGACGGGGACGAGAGGTCGGGAGCGGCGACCCGGGTGTACCAGGGGGCCGTTCCGTAGGCGCCGAGATCCCGGGCGGCCGGCCAGCCGCCGTCGGCGAAGCCGGGCTGTTCCCATCCCGCGGGCACGTCCTTGCCCGCCGACCAGTGGCCGTCGGTGACGACATCGGTCGTGCCGCCGCTGGTCAGCACACGGATCCGTCCTATGACGCCGGCCGCGCCGCCCTCGCTCCGGCTCGCCAGCGCGATGGTGTTGGTCCCCGCGGTCACGGCGGACCGCAGGTCCACGTACAGGGCGTCGCGCCAGGACCGGGCGACTCTGGGGGAGCCGGCGAGAGGTCTCCCGTTGAGCCATACGTCGACCGAGTCGTCGCCGGTGACCACGAGCTGCGCGTCGGTCACCTCGCCCTCGGCGACGGTGAAACTCGTACGGAAGTAGCGGTGTCCGGCGGGGGCGTCGGAGCCCGCATCGCCTTCCGGGTACCAGATCCAGTGAGCCGGGGACAGCCCGACGGGTCCGACCGGGGGTGTTCCGGTGGCCGCCTGCGCGCGGCCGGCGAACGTGCCGACGGCTCCCGCGGCGAGAGCACCCGCCGCCAGCGCCGACGCCGTGCCGAGGAAGCCGCGTCGGCTGACCGGGGATTCCTCCTGAGGCGTGCGCAGGCCGGAGTCGGGGGAACCGGGTGAGCCAGGGGTGCGGGGTGTGGTCTGACTGGCCAACGGAGTACTCCTTCACGCGCGTCGGGCGAAGCAGAACGGCTCGGTGGGCGGCGGACGCGGACGGGAGCTCCCGTCCGGTCGCGGTCTGCGGCGGGTCGGACGATCGTCGGTGTTCGTGGCCGGCGCCGGGCAGAGCGCGGTGCGGGGCAAGCAATTGAATCGTTTCAAACTGTTAATGCGGTGGAAATGTATGAAAGTTGATGAGGGGCGTCAATAGGGTGGCGCATCGTTTCATCGACCCTCGCGCACCGCTGGGTGAGGCGCCCGAGCCCGGTCGGGGATCCCGGCTGGCCGGAACCGAGTGCGATTTTCGGTCAAAAGATCTCGATAGTCGGTCTGTCGGCTTGCAGGTGAGTTGCGGCTGGCAGAGCATCGGGATGCGCCCGGCGGGGAGGCTGGGGGTCAGGGGAGGGGAATGGCCGAGGGCATTCGGTTCGTCGTGCTCGGGGCCGTGCAGGTACTGCGGAACGGGGTAGCCCTCCCCACCAGGTCTCCACAGCAGCAGGCGCTGCTCACCGCCCTGCTGCTCAGGTCCGGCCGGGCGGCCTCCGCCCACGAGCTGATCAGCGCGGTCTGGGGCGAGGAGCCCCCGGACTCCGCTCTCTCCACCCTGCGCACCTACGCGTGGAGACTGCGGCAGATCATGGAGGAGGACCGGGCCGCGCCCAAGCTCCTGGTGTCACTGCGCGACGGCTATCAACTGACGGTCCCACCGGCGTCGGTGGACGCGGTGCGTGCCGAGGTGCTCGCGGCCGAAGCCCTGCGGGCACGGGACGCCGGCCGGGAGACGGAGTGCGGCAGCCTGCTGAACGAGGCGCTCGCCCTCTGGCAGGGCGAACCCCTGGCCGGTGTGCCGGGACCGTTCGCCGAACAACAGCGTTCCCGGCTCAGCGCGCTGCGGCTCACCTTGAGGGAGCAGAGGTTCGAGCATCGTCTCCGGGAGGGGCAGCACGGCCTGGTCATCCCGGACCTCATCGCCTTCACGCACGAGCATCCGATGCAGGAGAGACCCTACGGCTTTCTGATGCGGGCGCTCTACGCCACCGGACGCCAGGCCGAGGCACTGGCGGTGTTCGGCAGGGCGCGCCAGGTGCTCGCCGACGAACTGGGCATCGATCCCGGCCCGGAGCTGACCGGTCTGCATGCCCAGGTTCTCGCCGGCGACCCGCAGCTCATGGGGTCCGCGGCGGGCCGTGGCACGGACCCGGCCAGGCCTTCGGCGACGGCCACGCAGGCCGCGGCCGAGGCGGACGAACGCGCCGAACCGGCCGAGGCGCCCGTGCCCGCCCTGCCCCTGCGGCCGGCCCAGTTACCCGCCGACGCGGCGGACTTCACCGGACGGACGAGTGAGGTCGAGGCACTGTGCGGCGCCCTCACCGACCCCGCCCGGGTGGCCCTGCCCGTCGTCTCCATCAGCGGGATGGGCGGCATCGGCAAGAGCACACTCGCCCTCCGCGCCGCGCACCGGGCCAAACCCGACTTCCCCGGCGGGCAGCTCTACGCCGACCTGCACGGCAACGGCCTGGAACCCGCCGACCCGGCAGCCGTCCTGGGCAGCTTCCTCACCGCGCTCGGAACCCCCGGACACAGCCTGCCCGCCGCCACCGAGGACCGCGCCCGCCTCTTCCGTACGACGCTCGACGGCCGCCGCATCCTGCTCATGCTGGACAACGCCCGCGACCCCGCCCAGGTGAGACCGCTGCTGCCCGGCTCGGCCGACTGCGGGGTGATCATCACCAGCCGGGGCCGGCTGAGCGGCCTGCTCACCATCCTCCAGACCGATCTCGACGTCTTCGACACCGCCGAGGCCCTCTCCTTGCTCCGCTCGATCGCGGGTGCGGGGCGTGTCGCGGAGGAACCCGGGGCCGCCGCCGAGCTGGTGGCCCTGTGCGGACATCTGCCGCTCGCCGTGCGGATCGTGGCGTCACGGCTCGCCGCCCGCCCCCGGTGGCGGATCGAGACCATGACCGCCCGGCTCGCCGACGAACGGCTGCGCATCGGAGAACTGCGCGCCGGAGACCTGGGCGTGGCCGCGGCCTTCGAACTCGGCTACCGCCAGCTCACGGACGACCAGGCCCGGGCCTTCAGGCTGCTCGCGCCGCTCGCCCGGCCCGGCATCGGCCTCGAGGCCGCCGCGGTGGTGCTCGAACTGGACGAGTACGAGGCCGAGGACCTGCTGGAGTCGGTCGTCGACGCGGCCATGCTGGAGGCGCCGCTGCCCGGCCGGTACCGCTACCACGACCTGCTCCGGTCCTTCGCGCTCCAGCTGACGGCCCCCGCCGCGGCGCACCGCACCGGCGAGCCGTCCGGCCCTGCGGGCGCCGAGGGAACCGCCGCCCTGGGCCGGCTCCTTGACCATCTTCTCGACGTGGCCTGTGCGGCGTTCCAGAGCATGGTGCCCGGCGATCCGGTCGGCGCCATCCTCGGCGGCGGCGCCACGTCCGGACACCGGTTCGCCACGCTGGCCGACGCACGGGCCTGGGTGACCTCGGAGTTCGACTGCACCACGAACGCGGTGACCGCCGCCGCCCGGCTCGCGCTCGGCGGCGACACCCCCATGCTGCGCACGGCCACCGACCTGCTGGTCGCGCTCACCCCCTTCGGACGGGACATCCCGTACGCGCAGCTGGCCACGGCGGCCCGGGTGGTGGCCGAGGCCGCCGCACTGCGGGGCGACGACCAGGCCGAGGGCCGGGCCCGGTTCGTGTGCGGCAACGCCGCGCTGCAGAACACCCAGCTCGCCGAGGCCGAGTCGCAGACCCGGCTGGCCACCGAAGCCTGCCGACGGGCCGGCGACACCGTCATCCTGCGGCAGATCCTCAACGACCGCGGTCTGATAGCCCAGTTCCAGCACCGCTACGCCGACGCCGTGGACTCCTACGACCGGGCGATCGAACTGGCCAGGGAACTGGGCCACCGCTCGGGCGAGTTGGTGACCCGGCTGAACGCCGCCCAGGCACGGCTGCGCAGCGGCCGCGCGCGGGAGGCCGTCAGCATGTGCGAGGAGGTCCTGGCCGAACTGCGGGACGTGGCGGACCCGCACGGCACCTCCTACGCGTGGTACGTCCACGGCATGGCACTGCACGAACTCGAGCGCCACCCGGACGCCGTCACCAGCTACACCAGGTGCCTGGAGACCTGCACGGCGTTCCGTATCCGCGGCCGAGAGGCGCAGGTCAGGTCCCGGCTCGCGGCCACCTGGCGGGTGATGGGGAAACCGGACCTCGCGCTGTCCGAGGCGGAGACGGCCCTGGCCCTGTGCGAGGAGCTCGGCGCCGAGCGCGAGAAGGGCAACGCCCTGCTGGTCCTGGGCCGGGCGCTCGCCGACCTCGGCGACCACCCGGCGGCGCTGACCCGGGCACGCCAGGCGGTCGCCGTCTTCACCCGCCTGGGACTGCCCGACGCCGATGAGGCGGAGCAGCTGGCGGCACGGCTGCCGGATGTGACAGCAGGCCCGTGAGAGCGTGAACGCCCTTACCCGGGTGGCCCGTTGAACGAATGAGCGGCCCAGCCGAAGGTCGGCTGAGCCGCTCACCCGTACGGGCGGCCGTCCCGATCAGCCCGTGCTGTTCCACTCGTCCGGGTCCCCGCCGTCGGCCAGCACGGTCGTGGAGTGGGCCGGCTTCGGGGCGTGCGAGTGCGTGCCCACCGACACCGTCGCGGTCAGCGCGGCGGCACAGCCCACGGTGGCGAACAGGAGCGTGGCCTTACGCCGGACCAGGGACTTCGGGATTGCCTTCATCAGGTGCCATCCGCCTTCGGGATCGGGCCCAGGAACTGGGTCTCGGGTACCGGGGGGAGCCCGGTGAGGCCGTGTGCCTCGTTCTGGTTCGAGACTGCCGATGTCCGATCTACACAGGATGGAGGCCCGATCACCGCCGCGCCTTCACGGCCGGGGACGGCTGATGATCCCCCGTATATCCGTCCCCACCACCATCCATTCCAGGCGGAGACCGGACCTGGCCTCGGCCCGATCGTCGGTGTGGTGATGTGAAGGGAAAGCGGCATGGATGGTGGTCAGCCGGTGTCCGGCTTCGGCGAACTGCTCAGATCCCGGCGCGAACGCGCCGGAATGACCCAGCAGTGCCTGGCCGATCACGCGACGCTGAGCGTGCGTGCGGTGCGGGACATGGAGGCCGGCCGGGTCAGGCGGCCCCGGCACGAGACCGTACGGCTGATGGCCGACGCGCTGCGGCTGACCGGCCGCGCGCGCTCCGCCTTCGAGGCGGCGGCACGCCGGCAGGCGCCCGCCGAGGAGCCCGCCACCCCGCCCGCGCCGCGCACCGCGATCGTCGGGCGCGAACAGGAGACCGCGACGCTCACGCACTGCCTCACCGGGGACGGCGACCGGCTGGTGTCGGTCGTCGGCCTGGGCGGGGTGGGCAAGACCCGGCTGGCCTTGGAGGCTGCCTGGCGCACGCACCGCTCGGAGCGCTGGCCGGTGCACTGGGTGTCCTGCGGGGACCGGGGGTCCCTGGCCGCGCTCGCCGGCGGCGCCGGCCTCGTGGAGGTGGCGGGCGACCGGCCCGCGCTCCTGGTGCTCGACGGGGCCGACGACGGGCTGGACCACACCCTGCTGGACCGGGTCTTCCACCGTCGCCCGGGTCTGCGGGTACTGATCACCACCCGGTCGCCGCTGTCGCTCGACGGTGAACAGGTGGTCCCGCTGGCGCCGTTGGACACGCCCGGTCCGGACACGGCACCACGGGACCTGGCGGAGGTGCCGGCCGTGCGGCTCATGCTGGCCCACATGCGGCGGCTCCGCCCCGGCCTCACCCTGGAGCCGTCCGACACCCTGGCCATCGCCGGACTCTGCGCCTATCTGGACGGGCTGCCCCGGGCACTGGAGTACGCGGCCGGCTGGACGCTGCTCGAATCCCCGGGCCGGCTGACCGAACGGCTGTCCGCCTCCCCGTTCGGGCTGGCCGCCCCACCGGTCACGCACTGCGAACGCGGGGATGTGCGCGAGGCCCTGGACGAGGCCCTGCGCTCACTGACCGCCGATCAGCTGGCCTTCGTACGACTGCTGTCGGACTCGGCATCCGACTGGTCCCTGGAAGAGGCAGCGGCGGCCGCCGGCCGGAGCGCACGGCACTGTCACCAGTCCCTGCACGAACTCCTCTCACGCGGTCTGCTCCGCCTGACCCCGGATCGCGGCAGCGCCAGGTTCGCCGTACTCAACCTCGTCCGCACGGTCTGCCGGGAGCAGTACGGCACCCCGGGCCTGGCGCCGGTGCCCGGTGAGCCCCTGACCCGCACACCGTTCCCGGCGGCGCTGGTCTCCTGACCCGCCACGAGCCCCCTCACCTCGCCGCTCGCCTCCCCACCGTTCCCCCCACCTCCCCATCCCTACTGAACCAACGAGGAATCCCTGTGGAACTGGGAAAGGCCGAGCGCGTCGGCCTGGACGTCGTCGTCTCGACCATGGCGTCGGACGCACACACCTGGAATCTGGTCTTCCTGCAACTGCTGCTGGAAGAACTCGGCCACCGTGTCACCAATCTGGGCGCCTGCGTCCCGGACGCCGACCTGATCGCCGAGTGCCGGCGACTGGCCCCCGACCTGATCGTCCTCAGCAGCGTCAACGGACACGGGTTCATCGACGCCCAGCGGGTCATCCCCGGACTCCGTGCCTGTCCCGAACTCCTTCGCACCCAGGTGGTGATCGGCGGCAAGCTCGGCATCACGGGCGCCGACGACGGGTCGGTCGCGCGGACGCTGCGGGCGGCCGGCTTCGACAAGGTCTTCGAGGAGAGCGCCTCCGCCGACGAGCTGCGCTCGTTCGTCCGCGCGCTGTCCCGGGCGGTGCCGGTATGACCGCCGGGCCGGCCTCACCACCGGTGCCGTTCGGGCGCTTCGTGACCCGGGCACAGGCCCGGGGCCACCTGGTGGTGCAGCCGCGGATGGGAATGAGCCGCCCCGACCGGATGCGGGACGGTCTGCGGGCCACCCGCGGCGCGACGGCCACCACGGTCGGCACCCTCACCGTGGACAGCTACACGCGGACCGGCGACGCCGTGGCGGCCCGGCGGGCCGTCGCCCAGGGCGTGGCGCTCAACGGCTACCCGATCACCACCTACGACCCGGCCGTGACCCGGCAGGTGCTGAGTGGGGTCGCGGACGACGCGTTCCCGGTGCAGGTCCGGCACGGCTCGGCCCGCCCGGAGAAGATCGTGACCGCGCTGCTGGCCGCCGGACTGGACGCCACCGAGGGCGGCCCCGTCTCGTACTGCCTGCCCTACAGCCGGGTCCCGCTCAACGTGGCCGTGGCCTCCTGGGAACGAACCTGCGCGCTGCTGGCAGAGGCCCAGCAGACCGGCGCACGCCCCCATCTGGAGACGTTCGGCGGCTGCATGATGGGCCAGCTCTGCCCGCCCGGCCTGCTGATCGCGCTCAGCGTGCTCGAAGCCCTCTTCTTCCGGCAGCACGGGCTGCGCAGCGTCTCCCTCAGCTACGCGCAGCAGGCCAACGCCCGCCAGGACGAGGAGGCGGTCACCGCGCTGTCCCGGCTCGCCGCCGCACTGCTGCCGGACATCGAATGGCACATCGTCGTCTACGCGCACATGGGGATGTACCCGCTGACCCCCGAAGGAGCGCGGCTGCTCCTGCGGGAGGCGGCCCGGCTGGCGGTCCGCACCGGCGCGGCCCGGCTCATCGTGAAGACGACCGCCGAGGCGCACCGCATCCCCACCGTCGCGGAGAACGTACGGGCGTTGGAGACGGCCGCGGAGGCGGCCGCCGCGGAAGCATCCGCGCCGAGGCCGCCCGATGCCCCGGACACCGGGATCCACGCGGAGGCGAGCGCCCTGATCGACGCCGTCCTCGGCCTCGACCGGGACATCGGCCGCGCCCTGGTGACCGCCTTCGCCCGCGGCTACCTGGACGTGCCGTTCTGCCTCCACCCCGACAACGCGGGGCGCGCCCGCGGCGGCCTGGACGCCGACGGCCGCCTGTACTGGTCCGCCGCCGGAGCGATGCCGCTGCCCGGCAGGCCCGAGCGGGGCCGGTCTCCGATCCTCGGCTCGGACGGCCTGATGGCCGCCCTGTCCTACGTCCAGCGGACCTTCGACCGGCGCGCCCGGGCCGAGACCGCCCGGTGCCCGTCCCACCCCGTCCACGCCCAATCAACCGACAGATGGGATCAGCAACCATGAACCACGACGTGCCCAACTCCCCGCCCGACCCCCGGGCACACCTCACGTCTCCGGCCACCCGCAGCACCCTGCGCATCCAGAACCGGCTGATCGCGGCCGCCCGCGAGTACCTGACGTCGGCCGGGTTCACCGAGATGCTGCCGCCGGTCATCGGGCCGGTCACCGACCCGGGCAGCCGCGGCTCCAAGCAGGTGGACATCGACTTCTACGGCCACCGCTACAAGCTCATGACCAGCGCCATCCTCTACAAGCAGGCCTCCCTGCTGGCCTTCGACAAGATCTTCTGCATCGCCCCCAACGTCCGTCTGGAACCGCTGGAGACCACCGACACGGACCGGCACCTCGCGGAGTTCCACCAGCTGGACGTGGAGGTGGCCGGCGCGGACCGGGAGCGGATCACCGGACTCCTCGAGGACCTCGTCGTCCACATGGTCCGGTCCACCCGCGACGCGCTGCCCGCCGACTTCGAACGGCTCGGCCGGGACGTCGACGCCTTCACCGAGCTGCTGCACGGGTCGTTCGGCCGGCTCACGCACACCGAGGCAGTCGCCGAACTGCGGGTCGTGGGACACGACCAGAACCCCGGCGCAGAGATCGACTGGGCGGGCGAGGCACTGCTCTCGTCGAAGGCCACGCGCCCGTTCTTCGTCACCGACTACCCGAAGGGATCCCGCGGCTTCTACGACCGCGAGTCGCGCACCGAACCCGGTGTGCTGCGCAACTTCGACCTCATCGCCCCCGAGGGCTTCGGCGAGTTGTGCAGCGGCAGCGAGCGGACGAACGACTACGCGCAGATCGTCACCCGGATGCGGGAGACCGGCGAGAACCCGCAGAAGTACCGCTGGTACCTCGACCTGGTGCGCGAGGGCGTCCCCGCCAGCGCGGGCTTCGGCATCGGCGTCGAGCGACTGACCCGGTACGTGGCCGGACGGGACGCGGTGTGGCAGGCCAACGCCTTCCCCAAACTGCCCGGGGTGGTCTCGCCGTGAGCCCCGTCGCCCCCGCCTTCCCCGAGGACGAGGTCCGCCGCCGGGCCCGGTCGGGAGCGGCGGCCGCGTTCCCGGCCGCCGAGGACTACGGACGCGTGCTCTTCGGCGCCTGCGCACCCACCGGCCCGGAGGACGACCTGGACCGGATGCGTCTCGTCCCGCCCGTCTTCATGGAGGAGCGGCTGAAGAAGCTGATCGAACTGGGCCGCGAGCCGATGTACGACGACGTCGAACTCACCACCGGCATCGGCGGCTTCACCGCCGCACTGCCCGTGTACGTGTCGGCGCTGGGCTCCACCCGGGCCGCCGGCGGCGATCCCGGCCACGCGCTGAGCCGCCAGGCCGGCCGCCTCGGACTGCCCATGGTCATCGGCGAGAACGTGGTCCCGGTGCACGGCTACGGTCGGCTGGACGGCCCGGCCGGCGACGCCACGGCCACGCTGCTCGGCCGGCTGCGCGCGTACACCGACGAACTGCCCGACGGGCTCGGCGGAGTGGCCGTGCAGCAGAGCACCGAGGACGCCGACGCCGAGGTCTGGAACCTCGTCTACAGCGACCCGACCGCCCGGCCCTTGCTGGACTCAGGACGGCTCGCCTTCGAGCTGAAGACGGGACAGGGCGCCAAGCCCGGGCTCGGCGGGATGACCGTCCTCGACATGGCTGCGGCAGCACGACTGGGCGACCGGTACGGCCTGGACACCGAGGCCCTCGGCGAGCGGCACGTACTGCGCTCCAGCAGCCCCGGCACGTTCACGGCGGAGATCCTGCGCCAGCAGATCCGGCTGATGCGCAACAACTTCCCCCGGGCCCGGGTCTGGGTCAAACTCCACCCCGGCCGCGATGTCGCGGAGGCGGCGCGGGTGGCCGTGGACGCGGGCGCGGACGCGGTGACGGTGGACGGCGCCGAAGGCGGCACCGGTTGGGCGCCCGTCGCGTTCACCGGCCGGGTCGGGCTGCCGCTCGCCGTGTGCCTGCGGCGTCTGGCGGCCGACCCGCCGCCCTGCCTGCTGGTGTCGGGCCGGATGTGGGAGGGCGTCCGCGCCGTCAAGAGCCTGGCGCTGGGCGCACGTGCCGTCGGCCTGGGCCGGGCCGCGCTGCTGTCCGTCGCGGAGGACCCCGACCAGGGGCTGATCCGCTTCACGGAATGCCTCGCCATGGAAATGCGGCTGCTGATCAGCGCATTGGGAAAATACGCCCCGGACGCGCTCGACCAGCAGGACGTCTGGTCCCCGGACGGCAATTGACCGGGCCGTCGATATTGCCGTTCTTCTTCCTCTCCATCTGCCCGTCCACCGGATGAGCGCGACCTAGCGTTTCTCGCGTCGCGCATTCCGCGGGCTTTCCATCATCGGGGTGAACCCATGTCCTCACGCGGTATTCCCTTCGCATTCGCGGCGGCCGTACGCCGCCATTCCGACCGGCCCGCCGTGCGCGGCGCCGGCCGGACCCTCAGCTACGCCGAACTCGACGGGCTGACCGGCGCCCTGGCAGCGGGCATCGCGGCGGGCCAGGTCGTCGCGGTGTCCGGCCGGGACCGTCTCGATCACGTGGTCGGGCTGCTGGCCGTGCTGCGGGCCGGCGGGATCTATCTGCCGGTCGACGCCGACGCCCCGGCGGAGCGCACCGAGTTCATCGTCCGCGACGCCGGGGCGACTGCATTCCTGACCCACGGCGAACTCACGGTCGGGGCCTTGGCATCCGGTCCGGCCGGCGGCTCCGGCTACCTCGTCCACACCTCGGGCACCACCGGCCGCCCGAAGGGCGTCCATGTCGCCGAGTCCGTGCTGGCGCGGCACATCGAGGCCGCCACCGCCCGGTTCGGCATCACCCACCAGGACGTCGTCCTGCACATGGCGCGGCCCTCCGTGGACGTGGCCGTCGAACAGGTCCTGACGACTCTGACGACCGGCGCCTGCCTGGTCGTACCGGAGCGCGGACTGCTGGCGGCCGGTGAACTGCTCGCCCTGCTGGCGGCCGAGGAGGTCACGCTCGCCAACCTGTCCGCCGGCTACTTCCAGGAGGTCGTCGCCGCCCTGCGGGCCGGTGCCCGCGTCCCCGGGTCGCTGCGACTGATGATCTCCGGCAGCGACCGGCTGTACCCGGAGACGGCGGCCGCCTGGACCGAACTCACCGGCGTCCCGCTGCTGAACGCGTACGGGCCCACCGAGACGACGGTCACCGCCACCGTCCAGGACGTCCACGAGCCGGCGGAACCGACCGACGGCGAGCTTCGCGTCCCGATCGGCGACGCGCTCGGCGACCGCGCCCTGTACGTGCTGGACGACGCCCTGCGCCCGGTGCCCGACGGCACCGCCGGTGAACTCCACGTCGGCGGCCCGCTGTTGGCCTCCGGCTACTGGCACCGTCCCGCGGCGACCGCCGAACGCTTCGTGGCCGACCCGTTCTCGGCCGTGCCGGGTACCCGTATGTACCGCACGGGCGACCTGGTGCGGCGGGCCCGCGGTGCCCTGGAGTTCGTCGGGCGCACCGATCACCAGGTGAAGATCCGCGGCTTCCGGGTCGAGCCCGGCGAGGTCGAACAGGCGCTGGCCGCCCACCCGTCGGTCGCCGCCTGCGTGGTGACCGCCCACGAGGGCCGCCTCGCCGCCTACGCCACCACCACCGCGCCGGTGCCGCCGGAGTACCGCGAGGTCCGCGCGTTCCTCGCGGACCGCCTGCCCGAGCACATGGTCCCCGGCAGCCTCACCGTCCTGGACGCCTTCCCGCTGACCGCCGGCGGCAAGATCGACCGGACCGCGCTGCCGCACCCGGGCGCCGAGGAGGGGTCGGCCCGGGACGGGTACGTCGCTCCGCGCACCGAGGCCGAGCGGCTGCTCGCCGGGGTGTGGTCCGATGTCCTGGGCGTGCCCGACGTCGGCGTCCACGACAACTTCTTCCACCTCGGCGGCGACTCGCTCACCGCGGTGCGCGTCGTCGGGCGTGTCGCGGAC
The DNA here is from genome assembly GCF_042716195.1 of Streptomyces sp. NPDC058683. Taxonomy (NCBI): domain Bacteria; kingdom Bacillati; phylum Actinomycetota; class Actinomycetes; order Kitasatosporales; family Streptomycetaceae; genus Streptomyces; species Streptomyces sp. NPDC058683. Next base: position 76,450 of record NZ_JBHXSK010000038.1, on the reverse strand, counting down.
GTCTTCGGCGTGGTCTCCCCGTACGCGATCTTCGAGGCCCCGACGCTCGCGGAGTTCGCCGCCGTCGCCACCGCCCCCGAGGGCGAGCGGCTCCCGGCCCTGACCCGGTCGGGGCGCATCGAGGCACCCCTGTCGGCGTACCAGCGTGGCCTGTGGTTCCTCGACCAGTGGAACCCGGGCTCGGCCACCTACAACGTGCCCTGGGTGTTCCGCTTCGCCGCGGACCCCGACCTCGGCCTGCTGCGCCGGGCCCTGGAGACCGTGGTGGCCCGGCACGAGAGCCTGCGCACCTGCTTCGTCCTCGGCGACACCGGCCCCCGGCAGGTCGTCCGGGAGAGCGTCACCGTGCCGTTCACCGTCACCGAGACATCCCACGAGCGGACCGGTGAGCTGATCGCGGCGGCCGCCGTGGAGCCGTTCGACCTGGAGACCGGACCGCTGCTGCGTGCCCACGTCCTGCGCGTGCCGGACGGGGGGACCGTGCTCGTCCTGGTCCTGCACCACATCGTGTGGGACGAGGGCTCGCTGCCGGTCCTGGAGACCGAACTGAAGGAGGCCTACGAGGCGTTGCGCGTCGGCCGCCCGCACCGGCTGCCCGAACTCGACGCGCAGTACGCCGACTACAGCGCCTGGCAGTACGACGACGCCGTGGCCGCCGCCACCGACGCCCAGCTCGCCTACTGGGACGGGCAGTTGGCGGACGTGCCGGGGACCACCGCGCTGCCCACCGACCGGCCCCGCCCCGAACTTCAGGCGTTCCGCGGCGCCCATCACAGCTTCACGATGCCGGAGCCGGTCGCGCGGGCGGTGCGCGAGCTGGCGCGCGAGGAGGACGCCACCCCGTTCATGGTGCTGCTGGCCGCGCTGGCGACCACACTGCACCGGCGCTCGGGGGAGCGGGACATGGTCATCGGCTCGCCGGTGAACGTGCGCGGCCGGGCCGGAGCCGCCGGGCTGATCGGCTACTTCGTCAACCTGCTGCCGCTGCGGTTGCGGGTCGACCTCGACCTGCCGTTCCGCGACCTCGTACGCCACGTCCGGGACGTCTCGGTGGGCGCCTACCGCAACCAGGACGCGTCCTTCGACGCGATCGTCGACCGGGTCGTCACCGACCCGCCCCGGGACCGCAACCCGCTCTGCCAGGTCCTGCTCGAACTGCATCCGCTGGACACTCGCCCGCTGGAGGTCGACGGCATCTCCGTCACCCGTGAGCTCCACAGGCAAGGGGTCTCCCGGTTCGACCTGTCGGTCTCCGTCGACGACCTGGGCACCGGTTTCACCGGCCGCTTCGAGTACGACACCGAACTGTTCGACGCGGGGACCATGGAGGCGCTCTGCGACAGCTGGCTGGGCGCACTGGCCGCGGCCGTCGCCGCCCCCGCGCACACCCTGTTCGAGGCGGCCGCCGCCCGCACCCCGGACGCCACCGCGCTGATCGCCGGCGACGAGCACCTCACCTACGGGCAGCTCAACGCGCGGGCCAACCGGCTCGCCCACCACCTCGCCGAACAGGGGGCCGGGCGCGGGACCGTCGTCGCGGTGCTCGTCGAGCGCGGCTTCGACCTCGTCGTGGCCCTGCTCGCGGCGCTGAAGACCGGCGCCGGATACACCCTGCTGGACCCCGACTTCCCGGCCGAGCGGCTCGCCGGGGCGGCTGCCGACAGCGGCGCCGGACACCTGATCACCCATCGCGGCCAGGAGGTCCCCTTCGCCTGGCAGGGCGCGCACATCGACCTGGACGCCGTCGCGGGGGAGTTGGCCCGCCACCCGGAGTACGACCCCGGCCTGCCCGTCACCGGCGACGACCTGGCCTGCGTCATGTTCACCTCCGGCTCCACCGGCCGCCCCAAGGGTGTCGCCGTGCCGCACCGCGCCCTGACCGGGACCTACGCGGGCCAGGACTACGCCCGGTTCGGCCCGGACGAGGTCTGGCTCCAGTGCTCCCCGGTGTCCTGGGACGCCTTCGCCCTTGAGCTGTACGGCGCCCTGATGTTCGGCGGCACCTGCGTCCTGCAGACCGGGCAGCGGCCCGACCCGCAGACCGTCGCCGAGCTCACCCGCCGTCACGGGGTCACCCAACTCCAGCTGTCCGCGAGCCTGTTCAACTTCCTCCTGGAGGAGCTTCCCGACACGTTCGCCGGACTGAGCACCGCCTTCACCGCCGGCGAGCGGGCCTCGGTGACCCATGTCGCCAAGGCGCTGGAGATGTTCCCCGGTCTCCGGGTCGCCAACGGCTACGGCCCCGTCGAGAGCCTCGGCCTCACCACCTGCCACACCGTCGTGCCCGAGGACGTCACGACCGCCTCCATCCCCATCGGCCGTCCGCTGTACGGCAAGGACGTCCTCGTCCTCGACGAAGCCCTGCGGCCCCTCGAACCCGGTGTCACCGGCGAGCTCTACACGGCCGGCTGCGGTCTGGCCCTCGGCTACACGGGCCGGCCCGGCCTCACCGCCACCCGTTTCGTCGCCGATCCCGGCGGCTACGGGGGGCGGCTGTACCGGACCGGGGACCTCGGGCGCCGCACGGCGGACGGCACGCTGGAGATCACCGGCCGGGCCGACGACCAGGTCAAGATCAGGGGCTTCCGGGTCGAACCGGGCGAGATCGAGGACCTCCTCACCCGTCACCCGGGCGTACGGGAGGCCGTCGTCGCCGTGTACGAGCCCGCCCCCGGGGACCGGCGGCTCGCCGCTTACGTCACGACCGTCACCGACGGGTCCGCGACGGCCGACCCCGACGCTCTCCTCCGGTACCTGTCCGGGCGGCTCCCGGAGTACATGGTCCCGGCCACCCTCGACGTCCTGGACGCGCTGCCCCTGAACGCCAACGGCAAGGCCGACCGGCGTGCCCTGCCGGCCCCGGCGGCAGCTTCCGGAGGGGACGGGGACGGCGGCGGGGACGCCGCGCTGGTCGGCCGGGAGCGCCTGGTGGCCGACGTGATGCGGGAGATCCTCGGCCTGGACGAGGTGGGCCGCCACGACAGCTTCTTCCGGATCGGCGGCAACTCCCTGTCGGCCGTACGCGTCGCGATGCGCCTGTCCAGGGAGACCGGCACCCGCGTCCCGCCGCACCTGGTGTTCCGGGCCAGGACCGTGAGCGCGATCGCCGAACTGCTGCCGGTCTGAGCACACGGCACACCGCGTGTCCGACACGCGCCCCGCGCCGGCCCTACGACGGACCGGCACCTCCGCTCCCCGACAAGGAAGGCAGACGACAGTGAGTTCGCCCACGGACACGGCTCCCACTCGGTCGCCGGCTCCCGCCCCGCCACCCGCCAGGACCGCACCGCTCTCGGGCCTCCAACGAGGACTGTGGTTCCTGGACCGTTGGCACCCCGGGACCGCCACCTACAACACCCCCTGGGTCTTCGAGTTCACCGGCCCCCTCGACACCGCGCTCCTGGAGCGCTCCCTCAACGCCGTCGTCGCCCGCCACGAGGCGCTGCGCACCACCTTCACCCTGGGGCCCGAAGGTCCTCGCCAACTCGTCCACCCGGGCCTGGAGATCCCGCTGACCGTCGTCGACCTGCGGGACCTGCCGGCGGACGAGCGGGAACGGCAGGCCGGGCAGCGGCTCGCCGCCGAGGCGTCGGCCCCCTTCGACCTCACCGCCGGACCGCTGCTGAGGACGTCGGCCCTGCTGCGGACGGACACCGAGACCACGGTCGTCCTCGTCGTCCACCACATCGTCTGGGACGGCTGGTCGGCCGACGTCTTCGAGACGGAGCTGGCGGAGACCTACACCGCACTCGCCGAACACCGCGAACCCCGGCTGCCCGAACTGACCATCCAGTACGCCGACTACGCGACCGGGGAACAGAACCGCTCCTTCGAGGACCACCTGTCCTACTGGAAGGACCGGCTGGACGGCGCCCCCGGCCTGCTGGAGCTGCCCGCCGACCGGCCGCGCCCGGCGGAGCGCAATCACCTCGGCCGCACCGAGCCCTTCGACCTGCCGGCCGGCACCGCGGCCCGGGTGCGCGCGCTGGCCGAGAGCGAGGGGGTGACGCCGTTCATCGTGCAGCTGGCCGCCTTCGCGCTTCTGGTGAACCGTCACACCGGTGCCGAGGACATGGTGATCGGCACCCCGGTCACCACCCGCGACCGGCCGGAACTGGAAAACCTGGTCGGCTACTTCGTCAACCTGCTGCCGCTGCGGATCCGGCTCGGCGCCCGGACCACCTTCCGCGAGCTGCTCGCCCACGTCTCCGACGTGGCCTTCGAGGCCTACGGCTACCTGGACCTGCCGTTCGACACGATCGTCGACCAGCTCGCCCCGGACCGCTCCGCCGCCCACCCGCCGCTCGTCCAGGTCGTCTTCGGCTCGCACACCGAGAGCCGGGAGCCGTTGGCGTTCGGGCCCGCCTCGGCCGACCGGCGGGTGCACTCCAACGGCACCAGCAAGTTCGACCTGACCTGGTCCGTCTACGACGACGGCGAGCTGCGCGGCGAGGTCGAGTTCAGCTCCGGCCTCTTCGACACGGCGACGGTACGCCGGATGACCGACGACTGGCGGGCCCTGCTGACGGCCGCCCTCGACGACACCGGCCGTACCGTGCGTGAACTGACCGGCGTGGCCGACCGGCAGCCGCCCGCCGCCCCGGTCCGCATACCCGAAGGCCGCAGCCTGCACCGGCTGTTCGAGGACGCGGCCGACATGCACCCCACCCGCACCGCCCTCAGCTACGGCAACCGGTCCCTGAGCTACACGGAACTGGACGAGCGGGCCAACCGGCTGGCCCACGCGCTGATCGCCCGCGGCGTCCGCCCCGGCGACCGGGTCGGCCTGCTGCTCGACCGCACGCACGAGATCCCCGTCTCGGTGCTCGGCGTGCTGAAGGCCGGCGCGGCCTACGTACCGGTGGACCTGACCGCCCCCGCCGACCGGGCCGCGATGGTCTTCGGGGACACCGGGGTCCGGGTCGTCGTCACCGACCGGCCCGACCGCGTCCCGGACGGCCCCTGGCGGGTATTCGAACCAGCCCTCGGGGAAGCCGAGTTGGCGGCCTTCCCGGCCACCCGGCCCGCCGCCGAGGTCCGGCCCTCGGACACCGCGTACATCATCTTCACCTCGGGCTCCACCGGCCGGCCCAAGGGCGTCGCGGTCGCCCACGAACACGTCAGCCGGCTGATGGACGCCGGCGCCCGGCACTTCGCCTTCGGCCCCGACGAGGTGTGGACCCTCTTCCACAGCTACGCCTTCGACTGGACCGTCTGGGAGCTGTGGGGCGCCCTCCTGCACGGCGGACGGCTGGTCGTGGTGCCGTACCTGACCAGCCGCTCGCCTGAGGAGTTCACGGAACTGCTCGCCGCCGAGGACGTCTCGTTCCTGTGCCTGACCCCGTCCGCGCTGCGCCAGCTCGAACTCGCCCTGCGGCAGCGGCCGCGCGCCCTGCCCGCCCTGAAACAGATCATGCTCGGCGGGGAGGCGCTCGACCCCGCCGTGGTGCGGCGCTGGAACGCCCTCGACCCGCTGCCCCCGGCCCGGCTGTGCAACCTGTACGGGATCACCGAGACCACCGTCCACGTCACCACCCACGACCTCGGCCTCGACGCCGACGACTTCGACCGCAGCCTGATCGGCACACCGATGCCGCACCTCAGCGCGATGGTCCTCGACGACTGGCTGCGGCCCTGCCCGGTCGGCGTGCCCGGCGAGCTGTACATCGGCGGCGGCAGCCTCGCGCACGGCTACTGGGACCGGCCCGGCCTCACCTCCGGGCGCTTCGTCGCCGACCCCTACGCCACCGCTCCCGGGGCCCGGATGTACCGCACCGGGGACGTGGCCAGGCGGCTGCCCGAGGGTGGCCTGGAATACCTGGGGCGAGCGGACTTCCAGGTGAAACTGCGCGGCTTCCGCATCGAACTCGGCGAGATCGAGAACGCGTTGGCCGCCCACCCCGACGTGGACACCTGTGTGGTCACCGTCCACCAGCAGCGGCTGGCGGCCTACGTCACCGGCCGCGAGCCGGCCGGGATGCGCGAGTTCCTGGCCCGCTCACTGCCCGACTACATGATCCCGGCGACCGTCACCGTCCTGTCCGCGCTGCCGCTGACCGTCAACGGCAAGGTCGACCGCCGCGCCCTGCCCGACCCGAGCCCGCACGGCACCGCGCCCACCGGCGGCGCGGCCGGGCACGTGGCCCCCCGCAACGACACCGAGCGGGACTTCGCCGCCGTCTGGTCAAGGGTCCTGGGCGTCACCGGCATCGGGGCCCACGACGACTTCTTCCACCTCGGCGGCGACTCGATCCGCGCCGTGCAGCTCTCCGGCGAGCTGCACGAGGCCGGCTGGACGGTCACCCTGCGGGACATCTTCAACGCGCCGACCATCGCCGCCCTGGTGCCGCTGGCCCGCCCGGTGGCCGGTACGGACACCGCCGACGGGCCCTTCTCGCTGATCGACGCCGAGACCCGCGCCGAGCTCCCGACGGACATCGTGGACGCCTACCCGATGGTGTCGATGCAGCTCAGCATGGTCTTCCACATGGAGATCGCCGGATCGACCGACAGCTACCACAACGTCAACAGCTACCGGATCAGCGCACCGCTCGACGAGACGGCGTTCCGCCGGGCGGTGACCGAGGCGATGACCCGCCACCCCGTCCTGCGGACCGGCCTGGACATCTCCGGCTACGCCGAACCCCTCCAACTCGTGCACGGCGAGCTGGCACCGCCCATCACCTTCGACGACCTTCGACGACTGGCCGCCCACGAGCGGGAGGAGGCGGTCACGGCGGTCTTCGACCACCACCGTCGTACCCCCTTCGACCTGCTGGAACCGCCGTTGTTCCGGATCACCGTGCAACAGCTCACCGACACCTCCTTCCAGCTCATCGTCTCCGAGCACCACGCCATCCTCGACGGCTGGAGCTTCACCTCGCTCCTCGCCGAACTCCTCGCACGACACACCGAGTTGTCCGCCGAACCGGACAGCGCCCCCGCCGCCCTGCCCGGCTCCCTGTACCGGGACTTCGTGGCCGTCGAACGGGAGGCCGCGGCCGACCCCGCATCCCTCGCGTACTGGCGCGGCAAACTCGACGGCGTCAGCGGCGAGCTGTGGGACGGCGCCGGCGAAACCCATGAACTGGCCCGCACCGTCGAACGGGTGCTGCCCGAGGCCCCCGGCCAGTTGCGCCGCGTCGCCGACGCCACTGGCGTCCCCGTCAAGTCCGTGGCGCTCGCCGCCCACGTGCACGCGCTGCGTGCCATCACTGGTCGCCGCCGGATCACCACCGGCCTGGCGATGAACGGCCGCCTCGAACGGCGCGGCGGCACGGAGGTGTACGGGCTGTTCCTCAACACCGTTCCCCTGGTGGCCGGGACCAGCGGCGCAGACTCCGACGATCCGCTGGCGCTGGTGCGCGAGGTGCACCGCGAGGAGCTGGACATGATGCCGCACCGCCGGGTCCCGATCGCGCGGCTGGCCCGGCTGATGACCGGCACCCGGCTGGACAGCCAGTTCGGCTTCCTGCGCTTCCACGCCCTCGGACACCTCGGCGACGCGCGGATCGAGGACGACCGGATCGGCTGCGAGCCCACCATGCGTCACGAACCCAACAGCTTCGCCTTCGGCGCCTCGCTGATCCAGGACCCCGTCTCCGGCCGCGTCCTGCTGGCCGTGGACCACCAGCGGTCCGTGGTGCCCGACGCGCTCGCCGAGGCCTTCCTCGACGCCTACGAGACGGCCCTCCACGCGATGGACGCGGCCCTGTGACCCCCCGCACAGACCGAGAAGAGAGCGAGACAAGCTCCATGACCGACACCCACGGCCCCCGTCCGGTCGACCCGCTGACCCGGTTCCTGGCCGCCGCCGACGCCACCCCCGGGCGCACCGCGGTCGTGGCCACCGACGGCCGGCTCGGCTACGCCGAACTCGCCCGCCGCACCGCGGAGCTGGCAGGCGCCCTCCGCGCCCACGGCATCGGCCGCGGCGACCGGGTGGGCATCCATCTGCGCCGTACCACCGACCTGCCGGTGGCGCTGCTCGCCGTGTGGCGGGCGGGAGCGGCCTACGTACCGCTCGACCCCGCCTACCCGCGGGAGCGGCTCGCCTTCATGGCCGAGGACTCGGGCCTGGCCCTGCTGATCACAGCCGAGCCGGGCGCCGTCCCGCTGCCCGACGGTGTCCCGGCCCTCGGCCCCGACGCGACGGGTGACCTCGGCCCCGACACCCCGGTCACCGCGCTGGACGCGGCCTACGTCATCTACACCTCCGGCTCCACCGGGCGCCCCAAGGGCGTCGAGGCCACCCGCGGCGGCGTCGCCTCCCTCCTTGCCGGCCTGGAGGAACGCGGCATCTACCGGTCCGAGCCTGGCGTGGTCGGCTGGAGCGCGAGCGTGTCCTTCGACGCCTCCGTCCAGCAGTGGGCGCGGGTCTGCCGGGGCGACACCGTCGTCGTGGTCGACGACACGACCCGCACCGACCCGGCCCGGCTGGCCGCCCTGCTCGACGAGCACGGCGTCACCGACCTGGACCTCACCCCCTCGCACTGGGAGCTGCTGCGCGAGCCGCTGGCCGCCCGCCCGGTACGGCTGTTCATGGGCGGCGAACCCGTGCCCCGGGCGACCTGGGACGAGATCACCGCCGGCGGAACCGACGCCCTCAACCTGTACGGCCCCACCGAGTGCACCGTCGACTCCACCGCCGCCCGGATCGGCGGACCCCTCCCGCACATCGGCGACGCCCTGCCCGCCGTGACCCTGCACCTGCTGGACCGGACGCTGCGGCCGGTGGCCCCCGATGCCACCGGGGAGCTGTACATCGCCGGTCCCGCCGTAGCCCACGGATACGTCGGCCGGCCGGGCCTGACCGCCGAACGCTTCGTCGCCAGTCCCTTCGCGCCCGGTGCGCGGATGTACCGCACCGGCGACCTGGCCCGCCGCGGCCCGGACGGCACCCTGGAGTTCGCCGGCCGCGCCGACCGCCAGGTCAAACTGCGCGGCTTCCGCATCGAACCGGGCGAGATCGAGGGCGCCCTGACCCGCCATCCGCGGATCCGCGAGGCCGCCGTCAAGGTCCACGAGGCCGCCCCCGGCGACCAGCGGCTCATCGCCTACGTCACCACGTCCGGCACCCCGGACCTCGGCGCCGACGACATCCTGGCCCACGCCCGCACCCTGCTCCCCGCCCACATGGTCCCGGCCGCGGTCGTCGTCCTCGACGCGCTGCCACTCACCCCCAACGGCAAGCTCGACCACGCCGCGCTGCCCGCCCCGGCGCCCGCCGCCGCGCCCCGGCCGCAGCCGACCGACCCGTCGGCGACCGGCCTGGCGCAACAGGTCGCCGACGTCTGGCGGACCGTCCTCGGCCGGGACGACATCCGCCCCGACGACGACTTCCTCACCCTCGGCGGCCACTCCCTTGCCGCACTGCGGGTCATCCACATCCTGCGCCGCACCCTGAGCATCGAACTCCAGCTGCGCCACCTGCTCGACGCCCGCGACCTCGCCGACTTCACCGAGGCCGTGCGCACGGCAGGCCAGGCCCCGGCTGCCCGGCGGCCTGCTCTCGTCGGCGGCGCGGCGGGTGCCCGGTGATCCCCCCACGGCCACGGATCGAGGGGGACTGGCTGCTGGTGCCCGCACCCCAGGACCACCGGCCCTACCGGCTGTTCTGCTTCCCGCACGCCGGCGGTGACGCCACCGCCTTCGCCCCGCTGGCCCAGGCGCTCGCCCCGGCCGCCGAGGTGTGGGCGCTGCGCATGCCGGCCCGGGGCGGGCGCAGCCGCCACCCGATGCCCGCCACCTTCGACCTGCTGGTGCGGACCGTGGCAGACGCCCTGCTCCCGCACCTGAGCGGCCGCTTCGGGTTCTACGGACAGAGCTTCGGCTCCCTGCTGGCCTACGAGGTGGCACGCGCCCTGCCCGCCGGTCACCGCCCGGAGGTGGTGATCGCCGCCTCGGCGTCCCCGCCCGGCACCTGGGCCGCCCCGACCCCGCCGCAGCACGGGGCCGAGGATCTGCTGCGCACCTGCGGCATGGGCGAACTCGTCGAGTCGGAGCCGGAGTTGCGCGAGCTGGCGCTGCGGGCCATCCGTAGCGACCTCACGGTGCGCGACACCTACCGGTACCGGCCAGGACCGCTGCTCGACACCGCACTCCACGCCGTCGCGGGCGACGCCGACCCGATGCTCGACGCCGCCCTGCTCGCGGGCTGGGCGGAACACACCGCGGGCGCCTTCGACCTGACGGTGGTCCCCGGCGGCCATCTGCTGGCGACCGTACAACGGCCCGGACCGGTGGGCCTGCTGACCTCGATCGTCGGGCACCAGCCCGATCCGACCACCAGGGAGCCCCGATGGCCACGAGCACAGCCCCTCGTCCACTGACCCCCGGCCCGGTGCCGGCCACCGCCGTCGACCTGAGCGACGCCGGCCTGTGGACCCGCCCCGATCTGCCCGCCGTCGTCGACCGGCTGCGGGAGGCGGGCCCCGTCCAGCGCACCGAGACCGCCGACGACGGGCCGGTCTGGTCGGTGCTCTCCTACGACCTGGCCGTCGAGGTCCTCAAGGACGCGGCCACCTACAGTTCGGAGGGCGGCTCGCTGCTCGGCGCCGGAGCCGGGAACACACCCGTCGGCGCGGGCCGCATGATGGCCCTGACCGACCCGCCCCGGCACCGTGAACTCCGCGCCCCCGCCACTCCGTTCCTCTCGCCCGGCGGAGCCCGCGGCGCCGCCCCCGGCATCACCGAGCTGTCCCGCCGGATCGTCGCCGCCGCCGTGGAGCGGGGCGAGGTCGACCTCGTCGACGTCGTCTCCCCGCTGCCCCTGACCGTGATGTGCGACCTGCTCGACGTCCCGGATCAGGACCGCGAGATGGTCGTACAGGTCTGCGACGACGCCTTCCTCGGCCGCACCGCGCAGGAGCGGAGGGCCGGTCATCAGCGGCTCATCCCGTATCTCATGCACCAGGTCATGAAGCGGCGGGCTGACCCTCGTGACGACCTGATCAGCATGATGGCCACCTATCGGATCGCCGGACGGCTGCTGCCCGTCGAGGACGTGGTCCTCAACCTGGACAACATCGTTGTCGGCGGAGTCCAGACCGTCCGCCACACCGCCGTGATGGGGCTGCTCGCGCTGGTACGGCACCCGGAGCTGTGGCACCGGCTGCAGAGCGGCGAGGCCGCCATGGGGCCGGCCCTCGACGAGCTGCTGCGCTGGACCTCGGTCGGGCTGCACACCCTGCGCACCGCCACCAAGGACACCGTGCTGGGCGGCCACGACATCCGGCGGGGCGAGCGGGTCGTCGTATGGACGTGGGCCGCCAATCACGACCCGGCCGCCTTCGACCGCCCGCACGACATCGTGCTCGACCGCAGCCCCAACCGGCACGTGGCGCTCGGTCTCGGCGCGCACTACTGCATCGGCGCCCCGCTGGCCAACACGGAGCTCACCGCGCTCTTCACGGCCCTGCTGGAACGCGTCGAGCGGATCGAGCCGGCCGGGCCGGTGCAGTACAACCGCTCGATCATCAACTTCGGCCTGGACCACTTCCCGGTGCGCCTTCTCGCCCGCTGAACTTCCGCTCTCCTGCCGGAATTCCTGCCTGTCGGCCCTATCGCGCGCCGATAACTTCGAAAAACCCGGACGGCAATCCGACATCCCCGGTTTCCGTGATTCCCGCCCCGCTCACGACGGAGGAAAAACCATCATGACGAATCCCTTCGAAGACGAGAACGGCACCTACAAGGTGCTGGTCAACGACGAGAACCAGCACTCCCTCTGGCCCGCGTGGATCGACGTCCCGGCCGGCTGGACCGTCGCCTTCGGCGAGGCCGACCGGCAGGCCTGCCTCGCCTGGATCGAGGAGAACTGGACCGACATCCGCCCGGCGAGCCTGCTCGCCGCCCTCGGCCGCTAGGAGGCCCCGCCGTGTCGACCGCACCGACCACACCGCACTGGGAGACCGCTCCCGGCCGCCCGGCCCTGACCCGCGTGACCGGCGTCCACGACATGGACGCGGCCGTCGAATGGCTCCAGGACAACAGCCCGCAGCTGCGGGCGGCCCTCGCCGAGCACGGCGCGATCTTCCTCCGGGGCCTGCCGGTCGCCGGCAGCGAGGACGTCGCCAGGGTCCGCGACGTGCTGCTGCCGGAACCCACCCCCTACCGGGAGAAGGCCACCCCGCGCAGCGACTTCGGCCACGGGGTCTTCTCCTCGACCGACCTGCCGCCCCACCAGTCGATCCGCATGCACAACGAGAACAGCTACACGCTCACCTTCCCCGGCAAGCTCCTCTTCGCCTGCCTGACCGCCCCCGCCGAGGGCGGCGCCACCCCCGTCGTCGACTGCCGCAAGGTCCTGGCGAACCTGCCCGCCGCCCTCGTGGACCGGGTGCGCGCCACCGGCTGGACGCTCACCCGGAACTACTCGGAATACGTGTCCCTGGACTGGCGCACGGCCTTCGCGACCGACGACCCGGAGAAGGTCGAGGAGTACTGCGCGGAGAACCTCGTGTCCTGGGAGTGGCGAGAGGACGTCCGGCTGCGGACCCGGCAGCTGCGTCCGGGCACGATCACCCACCCGGAGACCGGAGAGGAGGTCTGGTTCAACCACCTCGCGTTCTGGAACGAATGGTCGCTGGACCCGATGATCCGCGAGGCCCTGACCGACGAGTTCGGCCCCGACGGCCTGCCCTTCAACACCGGAGTCGGCGACGGAGCACCCCTCACCCGGGACGACGTGGAGACCCTCAACGCCGTCTACGAGGCGGCCACCGTCCGCGAACGCTGGCAGCGGGGCGACGTGATGCTCGTCGACAACATCCTCGCCGCCCATGGCCGCGACCCGTTCGGCGGCGACCGGAAGATCGCCGTCGCCATGGGATCGCCCGTCGACGTCCTGGACTGCCGGCCCAGCGTGCCGCCCGCGGCCTTCCGCGCCGCGCCCCTGCCCACCGCCTGACCAGGCCCCCGTGGCCCGTGACGTAAGGACAGATCCGTGATCCCGGTTTCCTTCGCGCAGCAGCGTCTGTGGCTGACCGACCAGATCGAAGGGCCTGGCCCGCTCTACAACCTGCCGTTCGCGGTCCGCCTGCGCGGCGCACCGGACCCGGCGGCCCTGCGCGCCGCGGTCGTGGACGTCATCACCCGGCACGAGGCGCTGCGCACGGTCTTCCCGGCCGTGGCCGGCGTTCCCGTGCAACAGGTGGTGCCCGCCGAGCAGGCGGCGGCGGATCTCTCCTTCACGGTGGTCGACTGCACGGCCGACCCCGACGGCTATCCCGCCCGGCGCGACGCGACAGCGGCCGAACCCTTCGACCTGCGCGGCGAACTCCCCATCCGGGTAAGGGTGTTCGTGCTCGCGCCGGACGAGTACGTGCTGCTGACCGTGCTGCACCACATCGCCGGTGACGGCTGGTCGAAGGGGCCGTTCCTGCGCGACCTGGCCACCGCCCACACGGCCAGGCGCGCGGGCCGCGCCCCCGGCTGGGAGCCGCTGCCCGTCCAGTACGCCGACTACGCGTTGTGGCAGCGCGAGCTGCTCGGCAGCGACCGCGACCCGGACAGCCTGATGGCACGTCAACTGGACTACTGGCGGGCCGAGCTGGCCGGACTGCCCGAGGAACTGACCCTGCCCACCGACCGGCCCCGGCCCCGCACCCTCGGCGCCGGCGCCGACGCGCTGCCCCTGCGGTTCGACGCGGACCTGCACGCCGGCCTCCTCGACCTGGCGCGCACGCACCGGGTGACCCTGTTCATGGTGCTCCAAGCGGCCCTGGCCGCGTTGATCTCCCGGCTGGGCGGCGGCACCGACGTGCCGGTCGGTTCGGTCGTGGCGGGCCGCTCGGAGGAGGCGCTCGACGACCTGGTCGGCTTCTTCGTCAACACGCTGGTGCTGCGCACCGACGTCTCCGGTGACCCGTCCTTCACCGAACTCCTCGCCCGGGTCCGGGAGACCCACCTGGAGGCCCACTCCCACCAGGACGTCCCCTTCGAACGGCTGGTGGAGGAGCTCAACCCGGTCCGCTCGACGGCCCGGCACCCGCTGTTCCAGGTGATGGCCGTTCTCCAGAGCAACGAGAACGCCGCCCATGGCCAAGGGGGCCCGGACGGCCTGGACTTCACGCCCGAACCGCTGGGGATCAGGGTCGCGAAGTTCGACCTCAACATCGGAATGGAGGAGAACCACGCCCCGGACGGCACCCCGGCCGGGATCACCGGCTCCATCGAGTTCGCGGCCGACCTCTTCGACACCGGGACGGTCACGGCGTTCGCCGCCCGCTGGGAGCGGCTGCTCAGGGCGGCCGTCACCGACCCGGGCGCACCGGTCGGCCGGCACGACTTGCTGGGCGAGGAGGAACGGGCCAGGATTTTGGGGGAGTGGAACGACACCGCACGCCCGGTGCCGGGCGACGGGACGCTGACGGAGGCGTTCGCCCGGCAGGTCGCGCGCACCCCGCACGCCGTCGCCGTGGTGTCGGACGAAGTCACCTACACCTACGCGCAGTTGCAGGCCCGCGCGGAGAGCCTCGCGGCCCGGCTCGCCGCGCTGGACGTGGGACCTGAGACGCCCGTGGCGATGCTGCTGGAGCGCTCGGCCGAGGTCGTGGTCGCGACGCTGGCGATCGTGCTGGCGGGCGGGGCGTACGTGCCGTTGCACGCCTCCCTGCCGGCGGACCGGCTGGAGTGGGTGCTGGCCCAGGCCGGAGCCCCGGTGCTGCTGACCGACCGCGACGACCTCGGCTTCGTCCCGGACGCCCTGGTGATGCGGCCCGAGGGCGAGCCCGTGCCCGGATTCGAGGCACCGGGGGTGCACCCCGACCAACTCGCGTACGTGATGTACACCTCCGGCTCCACCGGGCTGCCCAAGGGCGTCGCGGTCCGCCACCGCGACGTCGTCGCCCTCGCCACCGACCACCGTTGGCACGGCGAGAACCACCGCCGCGTCCTGCTGCACTCACCGCACGCCTTTGACGCCGCCACCTACGAAATGTGGGCGCCCCTGCTGTCCGGCGGCACCGTGGTCGTTGCCCCGCCAGGCCATCTCGACCCTGCCGTCCTGCGCGACACCATCGAACGCCACGCGGTGACCGCGGCATGGCTCACGAAGGGCCTGTTCGACGTCGTGGCGGAGGAGAGCCCGCGGTCCCTCGCCGGACTGCGCGCGGTCACCACCGGCGGCGACGCCGCCGCACCGGCCATGCTGCGACGGGTGCTCGACGCGTGCCCCGGCCTGGTCCTGGGCAACGGGTACGGCCCCACCGAGACCACCACCTTCGCAACTTTCCGCCGAATAACCGAGGACGACCTCACCGGAGCACGGGTGCCGATCGGCACCCCTCTCGACAACATGCGGGCCTACGTCCTGGACGGCGGCCTGCGCCCGGTACCGCCGGGCGTCCACGGCGAGCTGTACGTGGCGGGCGCGGGCCTCGCCCGCGGCTACGCGGACCGGCCCGCCCTGACCGCCGAACGGTTCGTGGCCTGCCCGTTCGCGACGGGGGAGCGGATGTACCGCACCGGCGACCTGGTGCGCCACCGCGCGGACGGCACCATCGAGTTCCTCGGCCGTACCGACCACCAGGTCAAGATCCGCGGCTTCCGCATCGAACCCGGCGAGATCGAGGCCGTACTCGCGCGGCATGAGGGCGTCGGCCAGGTCGCCGTTGTCGTCCGCGAGGATGACGGCGAGAAGCGGCTGGTGGCCTACTGCACCCCCGCGGGCGAACGGCCCGACCTGGCCGCCGCGCTGCACCGGTACGCCACCGACACCCTGCCCGGCTACATGGTCCCGCTCGTGATGGTCCTCGACCGGCTCCCGCAGACCGCCAACGACAAACTGGACCGTGCCGCCCTGCCCGCCCCCGACCTGGGCGGACCGACCGGCGGACGCGCCCCTCGCACACCCCGCGAGGAGATCCTGTGCGGCCTGTTCGCCGAACTGCTCGGTCTGGCCTCGGTGGGCGTCGACGACGACTTCTTCGCCCTCGGCGGCCACTCCCTGACGGCCACCCGGCTGGTCAGCCGCATCCGCACGGTCCTGGGAGCCGAGATCCCGCTGGCGGAGCTGTTCCAGGCACCGACGCCCGCGGGCCTCGCCGACCGTCTCCCCGACGGCACCGCAGGTGCTCCGGCCCGCCCGGCGCCCCGTCCGGCCGTCCGGCCGGAGCGGCTGCCGCTCTCCTTCGCCCAGCAGCGGCTCTGGTTCATCGGCCAGGCCGAGGGACCGAGCGCCACCTACAACGTCTCCCTCGCCCTGCGGCTGCGCGGCGCCCTGGACACCGCCGCCCTGGAAGCTGCTCTGCGGGACGTCGTCGCCCGCCACGAGGCCCTGCGCACCGTCTACCGCACCGTCGGCGGCGTCCCCTACCAGCACGTCCTCGACGAGCCGCCCGCCCCGCTCCTGACCGTCGCGAACATGCCCGTCGCCGTCGCCGCGGGCCGTGTCTTCGACCTCGCCACGGACGTTCCCGTGCACGCCCACCTGATCCCCGACGGACCCGACGAACAGATCTTCGTCCTGGTCGTCCACCACATCGCCGCCGACGGCGCCTCCCTGCGCCCGCTGTTCGACGACCTCACCACCGCCTACCGGGCCCGCCGCGCGGACACCGCCCCGAACTGGCGGCCGCTGCCGGTGCAGTACGCGGACTACGCGCTCTGGCAGCGGGAACTGCTCGGCACCGAGCACGACCCCGACAGTCTCCTGGCCCGGCAGCTCGGCTACTGGAAGAACGCCCTCGCCGGACTGCCCGACGAACTGAGCCTGCCCGTCGACCGGCCCCGCCCGGCGGTACCCGGCCACCGCGGCGACACCGTCCGCTTCGAACTCGACCCCGCCCTCCACACCCGGCTCACCGAGCTGGCACGCACCCACGGCACCACCCTGTTCATGGTCCTCCAGGCCGCGTTCGCCACCCTCCTGCACCGCTTCGGCGCCGGTGACGACATCCCTATCGGCACCCCCGTCGCCGGCCGGGCGGACGGCACCCTGGACGACCTGGTCGGCTTCTTCGTCAACACCCTCGTGCTCCGCACCGACCTGTCGGGCCGCCCGAGCTTCACCGAGCTCCTGACCCGCGTCCGCACCGCCGACCTCGCCGCCTACGCCCACCAGGACGTGCCCTTCGAACGGCTGGTGGAGGAGCTCAACCCGGTCCGCTCCCCGGCCCGCAACCCGCTGTTCCAGGTGATGCTGGCCTACGACAACACCACCGAGGCGGACATCGCCTTCCCCGGAGTGCACGCCGAGCACGAGACCACCGACTTCACGACCTCCCCCTTCGACCTGTGCCTCAACGTCACCGAACGGCACGGCCCCGACGGCACCACGACCGGACTGGGCGGCGCGCTCGAATACGCCACCGACCTGTTCGACCGGGACACCGCCGAGCGGCTCACCACCGCCCTCACCAGCGTCCTGAGCCAGGTCGCCGAGGACCCCGGCCGCGCCATCGGCGGCCTGGACATCCTGACGGCGAACGATTGTACGGAGCTGGAGCGTTGGAACGACACCGCCCTGTCCGAGTCTCCCGCTCTGCTGCCCGAGGTCTTCGCGGCGCAGGCCGCCCGGACCCCCGACGCCGTGGCCCTGGTCAGCCGTGACTCCTCGCTGACCTTCCGGGAACTGGACGCTCGTGCCGATGCACTGGCCCGGCGGCTGGTCGCCGCAGGCGTCGGACCCGAACAGGTCGTCGCCCTCGCCCTGGACCGCTCGGCCGACTCGGTCGTCGCGATCCTGGCCGTACTCAAGGCGGGCGGCGCCTACCTGCCGCTGGACGCCGATTACCCGGCCGACCGGCTCACCCACATGCTCCGCGACACCGCCCCGCTGCTCGCCCTGACCCACGCGGCCTGGCCCCTCCCGCGGATCCTGGACGACCTGCCCCGGCTGTCGCTGGACGAGGACCGCGCCGTGACCCGGCCGGCTCTCGTGACCCACCGGGCCGGTGCCCGCAACGCGGCCTACCTCATCTACACCTCCGGCTCGACCGGCCGGCCCAAGGGCGTGGTGATCGAGCACCGAGGCGTCGCCAACCTGTACGCCTTCCACCGGGCGACCACCATCGCGGAGGCCGAACGCGCCCACCCGGGACGGCGGTTCAAGTTCGCACTGACCGCCTCGCTGTCCTTCGACACCTCCTGGGAGGGAATCCTGTGGATGGTGGCCGGGCACGAACTGCACCTGCTGGACGACGACTGCCGACGCGACGCCGCCGCCGTGGTCCGCTACGTGGCCGAAACCGGGATCGACGCCATGGACGTCACCCCCACCTACGCCGAGCAACTCCTTGAGGAGGGCCTGCTGGAGCGGCGTCGGCTCCCGGTCCTGATGCTCGGCGGCGAGGCCGCCGGACCGGCCCTGTGGACCGCCGTGCGCGAGACCCCCGGAGTGACCGGCCACAACCTCTACGGCCCGACCGAGTACAGCGTCGACGCCCTCCACGCTCGGCTGGCCGAGCACGAAACCCCGCTGATCGGGGCAGCGTTGACGAACACCCGCGTCCATGTGCTGGACGTGGGTCTGCGCCCGGTCCCGGTCGGTGTGGCAGGCGAGCTGTACCTCGCCGGCGCGGGCATCGCACGCGGCTATCTGAACCGACCGGGCCTGACCGCCGAGCGGTTCGTGGCCGATCCGTTCGCGGCGGGGGAGCGGGCGGGGGAGCGGATGTACCGCACCGGCGACCTGGTGCGCCGCCGCCCGGACGGCGAGGTGGAGTACCTGGGACGCACGGACCACCAGGTCAAGATCCGCGGCTTCCGCATCGAACTGGGCGAGGTGGAGGCGGTGCTGGCCCGCTGCCCCGGAGTGACGCAGGCCGTGGTCGTCGCCCACGAGGGGCGGCTGGCCGGCTATGTGACCGGCGAGGCGGACGGCACCGCCGTACGGGAGTTCACGGCGGGCGTGCTGCCCGGGTACATGGTCCCGGCGGTGGTCACGGTGCTGGAGACGCTGCCCCTGAACGTCAACGGCAAGCTGGACCGCGCGGCGCTGCCCGCACCGCGCTTCGCGGGAGCGACAGCCGGACGGGCGCCCGCCAGCCCGCGCGAGGAGACCCTGTGCGGTCTGTTCGCCGAGGTGCTGGGGCTGGATTCGGTCTCGGTGGACGACGACTTCTTCGCCCTGGGCGGCCACTCGCTGCTGGCGACCCGGTTGCTGAGCCGGATCCGCGCCGTACTGGGGGAGGACATCGGCATCCGCGCCCTGTTCGAACACCCCACCCCGGCCGGTCTCACCCGCCATCTCGACACCGAGCGCGGGCCGCAGGACTCCCTCGCGACCCTGCTGCCGCTGCGGACCGGCGGCACCGCGGCCCCCCTGTTCTGCGTGCACCCCGGAGCCGGCATCAGCTGGGTCTACTCCGGCCTGCTGCGCCACATCGACGCCACCCACCCGGTCTACGGCCTCCAAGCCCCCGGCCTTCAGGGCGCCACCCCCGACAGCGTCGGCGCGCTGGCCGCGACCTATCTGCGGCACATCCGGTCCGTCCAGCCCCGCGGCCCCTACCACCTGCTCGGCTGGTCCTTCGGCGCCGTCGTCGCCCACGAGATGGCCGTACGGCTCCGGGCGGACGGCGAAGAGACCGGCTCCCTGATCCTGCTGGACGGCTACCCGCCGACCCCGACCCCCGACCCCGGCGACGCCGCGGGCCCCGAGGAACGGACGGACCCGCTGGCGGCACTGCTGGCCTCACTCGGCTACGCCACCGACGGCCAGGCGGACGGCGAGGACGGCGTACCGGAAGCCCTGCGGGCCATGCTCGGAGACGCCGCCGACGCCCTGCCCCGGGTCTTCGCCGACCACGACAGGCTGCTGGCCGCGCACGTGCCCGGTGTCTACCAGGGCGACGCCCTGTTCATCGGCGCTGCGCTCGACAAGCCCTCCGACTGGCCGTACGAGAGCGCCTGGCGGCCGTACATCTCCGGCCTGATCGAGCATGACCTGCTCGCCTGCGAGCACGGCGCGATGTCGCAGCCCGGTCCGATCGCCCTGATCGCGGAAGCGGTCGCCAAGAAACTCCGCACCGCACAGCCTGGAGAGCACCGATGAGCCGCGCGTACGCCGATCCCGCGTCCCCCGAGCGGGAGAACGAGCGGCCCGCCCGCGGCCGCCTGGGCCTGTGGTCCGAACCGAACTTCCGCAGGCTGTGGCTCGGCGAGACCACAAGCGGCCTGGGCACCGCGGTCGGCCATGTGTCGCTGTCCCTGGTGGCGGTGGTCACGCTGCACGCCTCCCCCTTCATGATGGGCGTGCTCACCGCGGCGGCCTGGACACCGTGGCTGCTCATCGGGCTCCCGGCCGGCGCCTGGGTGGACCGCTGGCCGCGCCGCAGGACCATGCTGGTCAGCGACCTGGCGCTGATGCTCCTGTTCGGGAGCGTCCCCGTGGCCGCCTGGCTGGGCGTGCTCACCCTCGCCCAGGTCGTGCTCGTCGCCCTGCTCTCCGGCGCGGCGAAGGTGTTCTTCAGCACCGCCTACACAGCGCTGCTGCCCGCGCTCGTGGCCGACGACGACATGCTGGAGGCGAACGCGAAGCTGCACGGCGCCGAATCGGCGGCGGACGTCGCGGGACCCGGCGTAGCGGGCCTGGTCACCCAGGCCTTCGGCGCGGTCACCGGGGTGTTCCTCGACGCGGCGACCTACCTGGTCTCCGCGCTCTGCCTCGGCGGGATCGACGTACGCGAGAACCCGCCGGAGCCGTCGCAGCGCAGAGCGCTCCGGCGGGAGATCGCCGAAGGCGTCCGGTTCGTGGCCCGCGACCCGTACCTGAGGACGCTGGCGGGCTTCGGCGCCCTCGCCAACCTGGCCCTCAACGGCATCCAGGCCGTACAGACCGTCTTCCTCGTCCGGGACGTCGGTCTCCAACCGGGCGCCGTCGGCACCGTGTTCGCGGTGGTGAGCGTCGGCGGTCTGGCCGGGGCGGCCGTCGCCGGCCGGATCGCCCGGTGGTACGGCACCGCCCGCGGACTGCTGCTGTGCATGCTGGTCGTGGCGCCCTTCATCTTCCTGCTGCCCTTCGCGGGACGGCAGTTGCCGCTCATGGTGAGCGCCCTGGCCTGGGGCGTCGCGGTGTGCGGCGTGGTCGCGGGCAACGTCATCGTGGCCGGCTTCTACCAGACGTACTGCCCCTCCCACCTGCTCGGCCGGGTCCGGGCGAGCGCGTCGACCGTCAACTACGGGGCGATCCCCGTCGGCGCCCTGCTCGGCGGCTGGCTGGGCGGCGCCGTGGGCAGCAGACCCACCATCTGGATCATGTCCGCCGTGCTGCTGACCGCCGCCCTCGTCCTGCTCGCGAGCCCCCTTCGCACCCTCCGCAACCTTCCCCGGATGTCGTAAGGACTGATGACCGCCATGGAACTCCGCATCCAGCGCTCCGCCCGCCCCCGGCACTACCTGATGTGCCGCCCGACCCACTTCGAGGTGACGTACTCGATCAACCCCTGGATGGACCCCGCCAAGCCGGTGGACACCGAACTCGCCGTCACCCAGTGGGAACAGCTCCTCGACCTGCACCGCCGTCTCGGCCACCACGTCGAGCTCATCGACCCGCTGCCTGGCTACCCCGACATGGTGTACGCGGCGAACGGCGCCACGGTGGTGGACGGCAGGGTCCTCGGGGCCAGGTTCCGCGACGCCGAGCGGGCGGCCGAGGGACCGGCCTACTTGGAGTGGTTCCGCGACCGCGGCTACCGGGTGCACGACCCGGTCCACGTCAACGAGGGCGAGGGCGACTTCCTGCTCGTCGGCGACCGGCTGCTCGCCGGCACGGGCTTCCGCAGCACCCCCGAAAGCCACGCGGAGGCCGAGGAGTTCCTCGGCCGCCAGGTCGTCGGCCTGGAGCTGGTGGACCCGCGTTTCTACCACCTCGACACGGCCCTGACCGTCCTCGACCACGACGAGATCATGTACTACCCGGGCGCCTTCGCCCCGCAGAGCCTGGCCGTCCTGCGGAGTCTGTACCCCGACGCGATCCTGGTCGACGAGGCCGACGCCGAGCACTTCGGCCTCAACGCGGTCAGCGACGGCCGCCACGTCATCCTGCCCGAGTCGGCCGCCGGTGTGGCACGGCGCCTGCGCGAACGCGGGTTCGAACCCATCGGCCTCGACCTGTCCGAACTGCTCAAGGGCGGCGGCAGCGTGAAGTGCTGCACGCTCGAGATCCGCGACCGTCCCGTACTCGGCTGACATGCGGCGGACACCCAGGTACCGGACCGATGGCGGGATCGAGCGTCCATCCGCTGTAGATCGCCCCCCGGTTTCATCGACCGATGAGGGTCTCCGACGGGGGAGCCCGGAGAGGAACGACCAGGCATGACTACCGAGGAGTTCACCCACCCTCCCACCGAGGAGGAGGCACGGGCCGCCTTCGTGTCCCGGGCGGCCGGGGCGGCGGCGGACGCAGGGGAACTGATCGACCGGGCGGCGGCCCTGCTGCCGTCTGCCGTCACCGGGGACCGGGCCCGGACCGGCGGCGACGAAGAGGACCTGAACTCACTGCTGGCCGCGCTCGCGGGACACCTGGCCGGCCGGTCCTGCCTCGGCGCGGTCCCCCCTCGGTCCACCGTGTGGGGGCTGGACCTGGACACCGGCGTCCTGCGCCGGGTCCCCGCCGAGCGGCTTGCCGTCACGGCCGACCCACCGGGGCACCCCGCGGTGGGAGTGGCGGCGGGCCTCACGTGGGTGGGTGCCCTGGAGGCCGGGATGACCGCGCACTGCGAGGCGCTGCTGGCCCGGCGCCTCGCCGAGCCCGGCACACGTGTGCCGCGCCTGTGCCCCGCGGGCCTGTGCGACGGCCGGTGTTCCGGCGACGACTGCGCGAGGGGCGCCACGGGCCCGTCACGACAGCTCTACGCGGCGGGCGAACCTGTCGCCCACGACCTGTCCGGGCTGCTCTCCCTGCCCGGCTGCGCGATGCGGGTGGACCCGCGCCCGGACACAGTCGTCGCCACCGGTGCGACCCGCGCCGAGGCAGTCCGCCGTGCCACCGCACGCGCCCTGCGTGCCCTGACCGCCGCCGCGGACCGCGGCCCACGCCCCTTGCCCGCGATCGGCCCGGACCAGGAACTCCCGTCGCCGGGAGCCGGGCCGTCGGCCCCCGTGCACTGGTCCCGGCCACTCGACGCCCTGCGAGCCCAGGGCCTCACGCCGGTCGCGGTACTGCTGGACCAGGATCCCCGCGTCAACGAGGTACTTCCGTACCTGGTCCACGTCGTGCTGCTCGACGGCCCCCGATGACGCCGCCCCGACCGGGGTCCGGCAGGTGGCACCCGTCCGCCGGCCGGACCCGAAGGTCGGGCGGGAATCGTGCGACTGGGTTTCGAACGCCGTCGAGGGACAACCGGCCGCGGGAGCAGCGGCGGACCGGTGGGGGATTCCACCGGTCCGCCGTGCGGGGAAGCTCCGAGGTGATCAGCAGTACAGGTTGCCGCCGGGGCTGACCCCGAGGATGGAGGTGATGCGGTTGTAGGCGTCGACGCGGCTCTGGACCTGGGCCGGGTTGCGGCCGTCGCACTCGAGGGAGCCGTTGATCGAGCGGATCGTCTGGCCGAAGCCGGCGCCGTTGACCATGGCGTTGTGCGGGGTCATCGTGCCCGGGCCGGACTGGGTGTTCCAGTACCACAGGCCTGTCTTCCAGGCCACGGCCGAGTCGTTCTGCACCAGCCAGGGATTGTTGAGGAGATCGATGCCCAGGGCGTCGCCGGCGGCCTTGTAGTTGAAGTTCCAGGACAGCTGGATGGGACCGCGCCCGTAGTAGGCGGCCTGTCCGGCCGGGCAGCCGTAGGACTGGCTCCAGTCGCAGTACGTCGGGTAGTTGGCGGTGTTCTGCTCGACCACGTACACCAGCCCGCCGGTCTCATGACTGACGTTGGCGAGGAAGGCGGCGGCTTCCTGCTTCTTGACGGTGTCGGAGCCGGTGTTCGCGAAGCCCGGGTAGGCCGACAGGGCAGCGGTCAGGCCGCTGTAGCTGTAGAACGAGTTCCGGCTCGGGAACATCTGGTTGAACTGGGCCTCACTCACCACGAAGCCCGAGGGATTGCCGCCGCCACCGCCGCTCGCGGGGGCGCTCCACTTCTGGTTCGCGCCGCCTGAGCAGGTCCAGATCTGCAGCCGGGTGGCGTTGGCCGAGTTGTTGCCGGTCACGTCCAGGCACTTGTTGGCCTGCGGGTTGACGATGTCGTTGGCCGAGCTGACGGCCCACTGCTGGGCGGCGGAGCCGTTGCAGTCGTAGAGCTGGACCGTCGTGCCGTCCGCGGTGCCGCCACTGGTCACGTCCAGACACTTGCCGAGCGCGCGCAGAGTGCCGTCGCCGCTGTTGGACCAGCTCTGGGCACCGGTGCCGTTGCAGTCGTAGAGCTGAACGGCGGTGCCGTTGGCACTGCTCGCGCCGGCCACGTCGACGCACTTGCCGGCCAGCCCGGTGATCTGGCCGGTCGCCGCCTGGGCCGGGGCGACGGTGAACAGGGCGGACAGGACGGCGGCGAGGACGACGCCCAGTGTCAGCCGGCCGAGGACGCTGCGCCCGCGGAGGCGGGACATGAGGAGAGAAAGACGCATGGAGAGCTGCTCCTGACGTGAAACGAGGGGGTGGGAGTGCGTGACCCGCCTGCGGAGGCAGACGTCTCAGCCGAGGACCTGCTGGGTCACGACGATGTGTCCGGCATCGGGGTCGAGGACGCCGCCGAGCCGGCTGAACGCGCCGTCGGTCAGATCAAGGCACTTGGGCTCCTGCGGAGTCTGGGCGAACGTGCCACGGTCGTTGACCCGTACGGTCAGGGACCGGCCGTTGGCGACGTTGGTGACCTGGACGCGCGTACCGAAGGGCAGTTGGGGCTGGCGGGAGAGGGAGGTGGCGGCCGTGTCGGCGTTGTTGTCGAAGACCTCACCGCTGGCGGTCAGGGCGCCGGGCGGCTGGGGGCCGTAGTGCGTGGCCCAGCACTGTTCGCCGCTCTGTTCCGCGGGAGTGTTCCACTTCTGGTTGTCGGCGCCGGTGCAGGTCCAGATCTGGATCCGCGCCCCGTTCGCGGAGGAGCGGTCGGTGACGTCGAGGCACTTGTCCGCCGCGGGGTTGACGATGTCGTGAGCGGCGGTGACGGTCCATTGCTGGTTGGCGGCGCCGGTGCA
The DNA here is from genome assembly GCF_042716195.1 of Streptomyces sp. NPDC058683. Classification (NCBI taxonomy): domain Bacteria; kingdom Bacillati; phylum Actinomycetota; class Actinomycetes; order Kitasatosporales; family Streptomycetaceae; genus Streptomyces; species Streptomyces sp. NPDC058683. The sequence goes on along the minus strand of NZ_JBHXSK010000038.1, from coordinate 51,379 downwards.
GGTCCACAGCTGGACCTTCGCGCCGTCGGCGGTGGAGTTGCCGGTGACGTCGAGGCATTTGCCCAGGGCGCGCAGGGTGTTGTCGGCGCCTGGGGTCCACTGCTGGGCGCTGGTGCCGTTGCAGTCGTAGAGCTGCACCGGGGTGCCGTCGGCAGAGGCGGCGCCGGCGACGTCGAGGCACTTGCCGGCGAGTCCCGTGACCGTGCCGGTCGCCGCGGCCGCCGGTGCCGCGGTCAACGGGCTGAGCAGCAAGGCCAGCAGGGCCATGAGAGGAGTACCGCGTAACGCGGTGGCGAGGAAGGACGGGCGAGCAGCCATGGGGGGTGAGGAAGCCTTTCCGATGTGGCACGTAGGTGTGGCGGACACCGACAGGACGCACGTGAGGAAGACCTGACACCGGGAAAGCTAAAGGTCTATACCAAGTCCGTCAAGATGTGAACATGACATGCGTGACGCCACGCCACCACGGCGTCGGTAGTCGCGCCATTGGGCGATCGGGCAGCCAGTTCCATGCCGCCCGGGGCGAAGACGGCGCGCGCGTTGCGGCCGCCGCCTACGGCCTCGCCGTGTTCCTCCGCCGGGGCCTGTTCGGGGTCGGCGGCGAAGTCTCGCCCACACGGAAGAGAGGGCCGCCCGCGCGGGCCGGGACATCGTCCTCCGGCACCTCGGACAGGAGACCGGTCCGTGACACCGTCCCCCCGTCGCGGCGGGCCGATTCAACCGTCCAGGTATGGACGTTCAGTTGCGGGGCAGACGGAGGTTCACTCGGCGCGGTCCCGCGTCGAAGTGTGGCGCAGGACGCCACCTGTGCAACCTGTGCCTCGCGGTGGCGCCGACGTGTCCGCGAGCCGAGCTTGGGGGAGTGGGAACCGTCATGATTCTTCCGGCGGAGAAGGAACTGCGTGCCGCACTGGCCCGGTTCGCCGACGCGCGCATCGAGCACGACGTGCGCCCCACCGGCCGTACCGGCCGCCTGCTGGAGGATGCCACGTACACACTGTGCGTGATGACCGGAGCGACCGACGCGGAGCAGGCCCTGCATACGGCAGACGGCCTGTTGCAGGGTTACCGCTCCGGCCGCGGGGGCGAGACCCTGGCCGCGTAGGCGCGACGCCCCTTCCTGCTCCGCCGCCCCGCCGAAGGTCTACCGCTTCGGGCCGGAAGGCCGCAGCAACGTGGCGATGAGCGTGTCGGCCAGCCACTCCTCGTACGTGTCGGCCGACCAGCCCCGCCCCACTGTGAGCTGCGTGTACAACTGCGGCCCGGCCAGCGCCCAGAGGCCGTCCGCCAGGTGCGCCGGATCCGCTGCCGGATCCAGCGCACCGGTCTCGTCGAGGTGGGTGACGAACGAGGTGACGCCGGTGAGCCGTTCCCGTTCGGCTGTCTCCAGCACCTCCCCGACGTCCGGCCCCGCCTGGGTCAGCAGGGCGAACAGCGCGGCGATCCGCTCATGGATGCCGCGCACGAACGCGGCATAGAGCCGTAGCTTGGCGTCCGGCTCGCTGGTCCGCAGGATCGCCCGCACCTCGGGACGGTCCGCCATGGGCACCGGCTCGTCGTCGCCGGCCAGCGTGCTGTCCCACAGGGCCTTCACCAGGCCCGGCTTGCCGCCGAACGTCTTGTACACGGTCTCCGGTGAGACACCCGCCCCCTCGGCCACGGCACGCACGGTCGTGGCGTGGTAGCCGTCCCGGAAGAGCAGCTCACCGCAGGCCGCCAACACCGCGGCGCGATTGCGGCGAGCGGCTTCCTGCCGGCGCTCGGAGTTGTAGGGCCGGCGTGGTGTCTCGCCTGGCATCGGCGCACCCTCCAATTTGATACAGTCGACTGTATTGAATTCTGGCAGGTTGCTGGAGGTCCATATGTCCCGTCCCGCGTCCGCGCAGGTGGCGCCCGGCGTCCACCGCCTCGGCGATCACGGCATCAACTTCTACCTGATCGAGGGCCCCGACGGTCTCACCCTGATCGACGCGGGTGTGCCCGCGCACCTGGATCAGCTGCGCGGGTTGCTGGCCGGCCTCGGCCGTTCCGTCGCCGACATCCGTGCCGTGCTCCTGACCCACGGCCACCTCGATCACACCGGTCTGGCCCACACCCTCCAGGAGGCCGGAGCCGACATCTGGATCCACGATCGGGACGCCGCGATCCTGCACGACGGTCCGCGCAGCGTGAATCGCCATGCCAAGCCCGAGCGTTCGATGCTCCCGTACCTCCTGCGCAGGCCGGCCGCATTCGCCATGCCTCTCCAGTTGGCCCGCTCGGGGGCCTTCACCGCTCCCGCCGTCCAGAACACGCGCGTCTTCCACGGCGACCAGGTGCTGGCGGACGTCCCCGGTGCCCCGCAGGCCGTCGTGCTGTCCGGTCACACCCCCGGCAGCGCCGCCTACTACTTCGCCGACCGTGGGCTCCTCTTCACCGGCGACGCCCTGGTCACCGCGGACGGGTTGTCGGGTCACACCGGACCCTCGATCGTGAGCCGCTGCTTCACCCACGACAGCAAGGCCGCGCTCGCCGCCCTCGACCGTCTCGACCAGCTGCCGGCGGACCTGCTGCTGCCCGGCCACGGCGAACCCTTCACCGACGGCGTCCGGTCCGCCACCCAGCAGGCACGCCACTTCGGAGTGCGCTGACCCGCGCCGTACCCCGGTTCTCCAGGCGGCGACCCGCCTGGCACGACGACGTCCCACACCTCGAAGGAAACGACATGAGTTCTATACCGTCGACCGACGGCACCGAGACGGCGGACTACTACCGTCCGCGCGTCCTGCACGTCCCCGCCGGGAAGGGCGTGGTCAAGTGGATGTCCGGCGACGTCTACGAGACCATGGCGCCGGCTGAGTCCACCGACGGCGCAGTGGGCCTCACCGTCTGCTGGGTGCCCCCGGGCGGCGGACCGATCGCGCATGTGCACCGGGCCGCCGACGAGTCCTTCTACGTCATCTCGGGTGCGCTGGAATTCCTGAACGGCGATCAGATCTTCGTGGCGAACGCCGGAGACTTCGTCTTCGTGCCGAGGGGCACGCGGCACCGGTTCCGCAACCGCACCGGCGAACAGGCGCACATGGTGTCCTTCTTCACGCCCGGCGGAGGCGAGGGGCTGTGGCTGGAAGGCGGGGACGACCCCGTACCCGGTGAGAAGCCCGAGTTCTGGCCGCCGGAGCGCGGCCTGGCCCTGGGCCCGCTCCTCGGCCGCAAGGAGATCGACATGGTGATCCTCCCCGAGGAAGCCGACATCGCCGGACCCGCCGACAAGTCCTGAGCCGGCACAGCACAGCACAGACGCCCCGGCCGGCGAGGTGCCGGCCCGGCCACGCCGCCGGCTCCTCCCGGACCGCGGCCTTCTCCAGCGGCGTTTCCCGCCGGACCGTCAGGAACGCGGCCGGAGCCCGGACATCCGCGGCCAGGGCTCCGACGCGCAGGATGTCATCGAGGCCGGAGACGGTTGCCACGCGCGCCGTCTCACCCCAGCCCCGGTCAGCGCTAGGCTGCTCCCGGAGGTGCCAAGTGGCCCAGGGTGAGCGGCAGTTGGACGAAATCCCGGAATCCACGACCGTCGTGGTGATCGGTGCGGGCCCGGCCGGGCTGACCGTCGCCAATCTGCTGCGCAGATCCGGCATCGACAGCATCGTCCTGGAGCGCCGCAGCCGCCAGTACGTGGCGCAGCGGCAGCGGGCCGGCATCGTGGAGAGCCGCGCGGTGCGGATGTTCACGTCCTGGGGGCTCGCCGACCTGGTGCTGGGCGGCCCACCACACGACGGCATCCTGGAGTTCCGGGTGGACGGCGAGAGCCACCTCGTCAACGACAACGACGGCTCCGAGGGCCCCGGGGCGCGTCTGTGCCCCCAGCAGGTCCTGGTCCAAAAACTCATCGCCACCCACCTCGCCGACGGCGGCGACATGCGCTACGAGACGTCCGACATCACCCTGCACGACCTGACAGGCGACCGCCCCACCGTCCGTTACCGCTCCGCCGACGGCACCGTGCACACGATCACCTGCGCCTTCGTCGCCGGCTGCGACGGCGAGCACGGCGTCACCCGCACCGCCGTCCCCGACGGCCACCTCACCGCCCACACCCTCGACCACGGCATCGGATGGCTCACCGTCCTCGCCGACGCCCCGCCCCCCGCCCACCCCCTGCTCGCCGTCAGCCCGCAGGGCTTCGCCGCGCACTTCCCCCGCGGACCGCACAGCAGCCGCTACTACCTCCAGTGCCCGCCCGACGACCACCCCGGGTCCTGGCCCGAAACCCGGGTCTGGGAGGCGCTGCGCACCCGGCTCGTCGACCCCGCCCTGACCGCGGGCCCGATCACCGACCGCGAGACCTTCCGGCTGCGCAGCCTCGTCCACGACCCCATGCAGTACGGCCGCCTGTACCTCGTCGGGGACGCCGCCCACATCGTGTCCCCCATGGGCGGAAAGGGCATGAACCTCGCCCTGTACGACGCCGATCTCTTCGCCCGCGCCGTCCGCGACCACGTCCGCGACCACGACGACACCGGCCTGCGCACCTACTCCGAACGGTGCCTGCAACGTGTCTGGAGCGACCAGGAGTTCTCCCACTGGCTGACCCGCACGGTCCACGACGCCGGCGACGACACCGACTGCGGCCCTTTCCTGCGCCAACTGGCCCGCGCCCGCCTCGACCGCCTCTTCACCTCCCCGACCGCCGCGCAGGCCTTCGCGGAACTCATGACCGGCGTTGCCGGAGGCGCGGCACCTGGTTGAGCCGGCCGACGGGGGAGCTGCGCAGACCGCGTCCAGTGTCAGGAGGACCGGTCAGCAACTTCTTGCCGAGCCGAAGGTGCTGCTGGACTGGACGCACGCCACCAACGGGCAGGCCCGGACCGCGGCAAGCACCGGGTACCGGAGCCCGTTGCCGCCGAGCCGCGCCAGGCCGGGGGCGCCCAGCTCCGCACATTCCACATCCGCCCGCCTGGCCGGCCCGCCCAGTCGCCGGGCCGGTTCACCAGCGCTCACCCCACCCCGCATCCGGCCGCCCCGTCCGCGGACGGGGCGGCTCCGCGTCTGATCACCCCCTGGCGGCGGCGAGGGCGGCCAGCTCGCGGTTGACGGCAACTTGGTGTGCCTCGGCGTCCATACGTGCCTTCTTCGGGCTCCAGCGACCCGCCATCACGAAGACGAAGGGCAGGAAGAGCACCTGGCCGCCGACGCAGATCCACCACCAGGTGCGCCATTCGCCGGGCCCGTCCTTGGTCGCCTTCTGCACCTCGGCGCCGTACTCCTGCAGCAGCTTCAGCTGCGGCGCCGCCTTCTGCACGACGGCGAGGTTCTCCGCGCCGACCTCCTCGACGGCGCGGGCGTTCAGCGCGGGCGGCACGGTGGCCGGGGTGTACTTGTCGAGCTCGGCGAAGAGCTTCGGGTGCGCGTTGACGATGGCCAGCGCGGGCGCCGCCTGCGCCGAGGCGACCTTGACCTCGGCGCCGTGTTCCACGAGCGGGGTCACGGAGGTGACCAGTACCGGGATGAAGGCCGCGGACACGGCGACCACGATGCGCACCGTCCAGCCCCACACCGCCAGCCCCGCCGCGGTCGCCGCCGGGTTGTGCTTCTCCACCGTCTCGGTGAAGCTCGCCATCCAGGGCGCGTAGGCGATGCCGCTGAAGACGCCGATGCCGATGAACAACCAGGCGAAGGTGTAGTAGTCGGTCGTCAGGTGGGTGGCGCGGGTGGCGAAGACCGCGGTCACCACGACGGAGCCGACCGCACCGACGATCATGAAGGGCTTGCGCACCTTCAGCCGGTCCGAGAGCAGGCCGACCAGGACCAGGGCGATGGCGTTCGCCCCCCAGTACCAGTTGGCCAGCGCGTTGGTGCGCTGCTCGCTGTATCCGAAGACGGTCGCGAAGTAGACGACGAAGTTGCCGACCGCCGCGTAGTACAGCAGCAGGAACACGGCGATGGCGAAGGCCGAGCCCAGCACGTCCAGGCGCATCATCTGCCGCCACTCGCCGCGGCGTAGCGCCTCGGTGTTCAGCCCCTTGGCGCGTGCCTCGACCAGCGCCCGGTCCCGCAGCGTCACCATGATCTGGTCGCGCAGCGCCGGTGACAGCTCGCGCAGCGCGAAGACCGCGACGATGAAGACGACGAACCCGGCGATCGCCGAATAGCGTAGTTCGTCCTGCCAGGTGGCGCTGTCGAGGGTGTTGCTGGTGACGGTGGTGACCACCAGGGAGCCGATGACCGGGCCCATCGTCCAGTACCCCATCGCGGTGGCCCGGCCGAGTTGCGGGGAGAAGTCCCTGATCAGCGCGGGGGTGGCGACCAGCACGATGCCCTCGATGAAGCTGACGAGCGCGAAGAGCACCAGATACGTGGTCTTGTTCGCCGCGTTCGGCAACCCGAAGAAGACCAGCAGTGCGGCGATCAGCAGCCCGTAGACCACCAGATTCGCCCGGCCCCACCGGTCCGCCAGACCCGCCACGAGCGAGGCGAAGGCCCCGACCGCGTTGCCGATCACCGAGACCCAGATGAAGTAGCGGTACGTCATGCCGAAGTGCGTGATGATCGACGTCGCCACCGCGTACTGGATGTACAGCATGTAGTACAGGACGACAGTGGTGACGACCACGATCGCGAGGTAGACCATACGGCGACCGGTGGGCGGGTAGTCCGTCAGTTCGCGGCGGTACAGCCAGGCCAGTGGGCCGCGGGCGTCCGCGGAGGGCACATCGGGCGCGGGTCTGTCGGCGTCGGACGGTGTCGTGGCGGCGGACATACGGCTCCTCCCAGGGATACCCGGAACCGGGTGTTCGCGTCGGTGCGACGAGGGTGCGCGGCGGCCCGGCTCCGAGAGCGTGGCCAGAGGCTAGTACCGACTAGTCGGTACGCCTAGAGGGTCTGCACGAGATCATGCGCCGCCTCGGGATAACGATCAGTAGTGCTACCGCGCTTGGTCCCCCTCGCCGACAAAGCCGTCGAGCGGCGGAGCAAAGCCGCTGCCTCCGCCGAACAACACTGGTGGGGTGAGTGCGGTGCACTCCACGGGGCGAGATCTGAATGCAAGGAATCGGCAATTGCTTGCAGGATCTGTACTGATGGATGGAAGAGGGTGTTCGACGTCTTGTCCGGGCGTCCCGCCGCGCCCTAATGTCCCGGTACGCAGCGGCACGGCCCGTTCCCGCCGTGCTGCCGTGCACCGAGCTGCCCTCGGTGACCTCCGCTCCTAGAGAAACGAGAATCCGATGGCGCGGTACACCAACGACGTGGCTGCGGAGCGACTGAGGGACCGTGCGCGAAGACCGGCTCGGACCCTCGTGGCGCTGACCGCGGCCGCCGCCGGACTCGTGCTCGGGCTCGGCGCGCCGTCCCCGGCGGCGTCGGGGCACGGTGGCCGTGAGGGCACCCCGGTGGTGACCCGGGCCGGGCTCGATCCCGCCCTCGTCGCGGGGCGGGGCGCCACGGTGGACTTCGTCGAACAGGAGGCGGAGAACGCGGCGACGAACGGCACCGTCATCGGCCCCGACCGCACCGCCTACACACTGCCCTCGGAGGCATCCGGCCGCACGGCGGTGCGCCTGAAGCCGGGCCAGTACGTCGAGTTCACCCTGCCGCGCGCGGCCAACGCTCTCACCGTGCGGTACAGCATCCCCGACGCTCCCGAAGGCGGCGGCATCACCGCGCCCCTCGATGTCTCCGTGGGCGGCGGCCGCCGCACCACGATGACCCTCACCTCGCAGTACTCCTGGCTCTACAACCAGTACCCGTTCAGCAACGACCCCCAGGGCGACCTGCTGCACCCCGACTGGTGGATCACCGAATGCGGTTGCGTTCCGGCCGCCACCAGCCCGACGCCCACCATCGACAAGCCGTTCAGGCCGAGCCACTTCTACGACGAACAGAGACTGCTGCTCGGCAAGCGGTACGCGGCCGGCGACACCGTCCGCCTCACCGCGCCCAAGAACAGCGCCGCGGCCTGGACCGTGATCGACCTGCTCGACACGCAACTCGTCGGCGCGCCGCACGTCGAGAAGCACGCCGCGAACGTCATCGCGTTCGGGGCCGATCCCACCGGTCGGCGTGACGCGGGCGACGCCTTCGACAGGGCCATCGCCTACGCCAAGAAGCGGCACCTCAAGGTGTACCTGCCGCCGGGCACGTACCAGGTGAACCGTCACATCACCGTCGACGACGTGACGATCGTCGGGGCCGGCAGCTGGTACACGATCGTCAAGGGGCACCAGGTCACCCTCGACACCCCCGCTCCCGACGGCTCGGTCCACACCGGGGTGGGCTTCTACGGCAAGGACGCCGCGGACGGCGGCAGCCACGACGTCCACCTGTCGGGCTTCACCGTCGAGGGCGACGTACGCGAACGCATCGACACCGACCAGGTCAACGCCCTCGGCGGGGCGCTCAGCGATTCGACGATCGACGGCCTCTACCTCCACCACACCAAGGTCGGCATGTGGTTCGACGGCCCGATGACCCGTCTGCGTGTCACCCGCACCGTTATCGCCGACCAGATCGCCGACGGCCTCAACTTCCATACCGGCGTGACCGATTCGAGTGTCTCCGACACCTTCGTCCGCAACACCGGCGACGACGGTCTGGCCATGTGGTCGGAGAAGACGGGCGACGCGCGCAACGTCTTCGCCCACAACACCGTGCAGACCCCGGTCCTCGCCAACGGCATCGCCCTGTACGGCGGCACCGACAACACGGTCACCGGCAACCTCATAGCCGACCCCATCAAAGAGGGCAGCGCCATCCAGGTCGGCTCCCGGTTCGGCGCGGAGCCGTTCACCGGACATCTGAAGATCACGGACAACACCACGGTCCGTTCAGGGCCGTTCGAGCTCAACTGGAAGATCGGCCTGGGAGCCATCTGGTTCTACGCCCTGGAGCGGGACATCGACGCCGACATCCAGGTCACCGGCGACCATTTCCTCGACAACACCTACAACGCGATCATGCTGGTCTCCGACTTCCCGGTGAAGGACAAGTACGCGATCCGAGGCATCCGTTTCAAGGACATCCGCGTGGACGGCACCGGTACGTCCGTGCTCAGCGCCCGCTCCGCCGGATCGGCGTCCTTCGAGAACGTGGACGCCCGTAACGTCGGCGCGGTCGGCATCAACAACTGCGGATCCTTCAACTTCCCCGCGTCCGGGTCCGAGTTCACGGTGAACGACCTCGGCGGCAACGACGGAGGTGGCACGACCGGTCCCTGGCTGGCGTCCTGGGAACTGCCGAACACCATCACCTGCGACGACCGTCCCCCGGTGGCCCCGCCGCCGGCCCCGGCACCTTGGTGAGGCACGACGGGCGAGGTAGTCACACCATCGCAGGGAGAAGGCGCTCGAAACCCTCGGGGCCGGTACCGGCCTCGAGGACGACGCTGCCGAGTACGGCTGGGCCGTGGACGCGTTGCTCGCCCTGCTGCGTCGTGGGCTCTGTACGGACAGAACCGGCCCACGCCTGGGTCAGCCCCTGATGCGCGCAGCTCCGCCGCCGGGCGGGTCGCAGGGCGGCGGAGCGGTGACACGGCGCCTCGACGGCGCCGCGCGCCGGGCGGTCAGTCCCGTCCGGCGCGCGGCAGGACCTGGACCGTGTCGCCTACGGCGCGCTCGCCGGTGGCGTCGGACGTGACGTTGACGAGGCTGCCGTCGACGGCCATGGCGGTGGAGCCTCCGCCGTCCAGGTTGAGTGCCTGTACCGCGCCGAGTGAGCGCATGAACCGGGCGGCCTCGGCGAGCGTGAAGCCCTCGCTGACACCGGGCTGCCGGCCGTCGACGGTCACGAGGAGCAGCCGCCCGCGACCGTCGATCCCGGCCAGGGTGCGCGGCTGGCGCACGTTGGACCAGGCGAACCCGAAGGAGAGGTCGAGCGGGTCGAGTGTGCCCTCGGCGGCTGCGTCGATGTGGACCCGGCCGTCCTCGACCAGCGTCGGGGCCGCGCTGACGACGCTGTCGTCGGGACCGAGCCGGACCTGCCTGCCCGAGGCGTCCCGGACCGTCTCCCGCAGCTCCAGCCGGCTGCCCGTTCCGGCGTGCTCGGTGAGCCAGGCGGCTGCGGCCCCGGTGCCCTGGAGGACCGAGCCGCCGGCGGGCACGGAGCCGCCCCGGTCACCACGGGAGACGACGACATCATGCCGGTCGAGGACCACCTGGACGCCGGCGCCGGTCGGCAGTGGTGCCCCGAACTCGGAGGTGAACTTCACCAGGTCGTCCGGGAGCGAGCAGGTGATGTCCTGGCGGGGGAGTTCGGTGGGCACGGCGCCGGGGCGGCCGCAGTTGCGCACCTTGCCCGGGGTCCGGTTGATGCCCTCCACCGCGCGGACGGCGGAGCCGGCACGGACCGTCACGGTGGTGGACAGGTCCGCGACCCGGACGTGCCGTCCACCGTCGGCGAGGAGCAGCGCGGCACGGGAACCGGCCGCCATGGACTGCAACTCGCCGCGCACCGCGGACAGTCCGGCCGAGGTGCCCTGGACGCCGTCCGCGTCGGAGGTGACGAAGAATCCGCCGTTGACACCGACCAGGGAGCCCAGACGGGCGGCCACCGTCGAGGTCTTCTCGCGGTCGGCGGCATCGCCGCCGTCGCTCACCTCGATCGTGCCGCGCAGCCGGGCCGGATCGACGACCGCTACGTGGATGCGTTCCCCGTCGGCGCGACGGCGTCCGTCGTAGCCCGTCCACTCCACGGAGGTACGGAAACCGGCGGCCGACATCGCCGAGCCCAGCGTCGCCGCCTCGGCCTGCGTGGCGTACCGGCCGACCCTGACCTGCCACCCCATCGTGCCGTGCGGCGTGTCGGCGTACTGGTCCCATGTCACCCGCTCGAGGCGCGGCGCGAACCCGGCGGCCCGCACCTGCCCGGCGGTGGTGTCGGCCCAGCCGCGGTCACCCAGCGGGGCCCAGGTGGCGGCACCCGTGAGGCGGTTGACGGCCGGAGCCTGGACGGTGACCGTCCACACGCCGGCGGCCCGCGGGTCACTGAGCACCCCGGTACGGACCTCGACCCCGGGCGCCACGTACCGGGTGGTCCACGCGACGGCATCCGCGGCGGGGTCCCCGGCCCGCGTGCTCGCGTCGGCCGGCGGAACGAACGCGACCAGGGCCAGTACGGTCCCCAGCACGAAACCCCGTCCCGCCCTCGGGCGCACACCCCGTACCGCGCACCCGAACGTCTCGGCTCTGACAGACATGCCTCTCCCGACGTACGACTCGACTTCTGCGGCGCCACCCGTCCTGCCCGCCCCGCCCCGCCATCCCAGACCGACGCGAAGACCCCTGCGTGAAGTGGCGGACACCTGGTGGAAAAGCCTGTACGACATCCGACACACCCTCATGTCCTTGGTGGGTTCGGGTGGCGCGCCGCCGTGCGCCAGTGGCCCTGGAAGGACTCGCCCTCAGATATGGACGGCACGTTCATTTCATGGTTATATGAACGTGTCGTTCATATGGACGCACCTGAAAAGGAGACCCCCATGAGCACCCCCACCACCGACCGTGTCGCACTGGTCACCGGAGGCTCGGGCGGCATCGGCCGCATCGCGGCCGAGCGGCTCGCCAAGGACGGTTTCGCGGTCGCAGTGCAGTACGCGGGGAACAAGACCAGGGCCGAGGACACCGTGGCCGCGATCACCGCCGCCGGCGGCAGGGCCCTGGCAGTGGGCGGCGATGTCGCCGACGAGAGTGCGATGAGCGCGGCGTTCGACGCGGTCGAGTCGGCCTTCGGCGGCATCGACGTGGTCGTGAACACCGCCGGCATCATGACCCTGGCACCGATCGCGACGTTCGACCTCGCCGACCTGGACCGGATGCACCGCACGAACATCCGCGGCACCTTCGTCGTCTCCCAGCAGGCGGCACGCAGGGTCCGCCCGGGTGGCGCGATCGTCAACTTCTCGACCTCGGTGGTCCGCACCCAGCTGCCGGGCTATGGCGCCTACGTCGCCAGCAAGGCCGCGGTCGAGGGCCTGACCCTCGTCCTGGCCCGTGAGCTGCGCGGCCGGGACATCACCGTCAACGCCGTCGCGCCCGGCCCCACCGCCACACCGCTGTTCCTGGACGGCAAGGACGACGCCACCATCGCCAACTTCGCCAAGGCGACCCCGCTCGAACGGCTGGGCCGGCCCGAGGACATCGCCGAGGTCGTCTCGTTCCTGGCCGGCCCCGCGCGCTGGGTCAACGGACAGGTCCTCTACGCCAACGGCGGACTCGCCTGACCCCTGCCACACACGCACCACCCTGCCCCTCCACCGTCACTGCGGAAAGGAACCACGTCCATGTCCACCACCGGCAACGTCGTCGTCATCACCGGCGCCTCCAGCGGTTTCGGAGCACTCACCGCCCGTGCACTGGCGGACGCCGGCCACACCGTCTACGCCGGCATGCGCCGGACCACCGGCCGCAACGCGCCCCAGGTCCAGGCCGCCGCCCTCTACGCCGACGAGCACCACGTCGACCTGCGGTCCATCGAGCTCGACGTGAATTCCCAGCTCTCGGTCGACACCGCCGTCGCACGGATCGAAGCCGAGCACGGGCACCTCGACGTGCTGGTCCACAACGCCGGGCACATGGTGACCGGGCCGGCCGAGGCCTTCACCCCCGACCAGCTCGCCGAGCTCTACAACGTGAACGTCCTCTCCACCCAGCGCGTCAACCGCGCCGTGCTGCCGGGCATGCGCCGGCGCCGGCAAGGACTGGTGCTCTGGGTGTCCAGCACCAGCGTCAAAGGCGGCACTCCGCCCTACCTCGCCCCCTACTTCGCAGCCAAGGCCGCCATGGATTCCCTCGCGGTGTCCTACGCCGGCGAACTCGCGCGCTGGGGCGTGGAGACCTCGATCGTCGTCCCCGGTTCGTTCACCAGCGGCACCAACCACTTCGCTCACTCCGGCCACCCCGACGACACCACCGTCGAGGCGGAGTACGAGAGCCGGTATCCCGGCCTGATGGACCAGGTGGCGAAGAAACTCGCCGCCCTCGCCCCCGAGGACGCGTCCGCGTCGCTCGTCTCCGACGAGATCGCCCGCATCGTCGCCCTGCCCGCCGGACGGCGCCCCTACCGCGTGCACATCGACCCTGCCGACGACGGATCCGAAGAGGTCTCCGAGACCGCCGACCGTATCCGCCGCGGCTTCCTCACCCGCATCGGGCTTGCCGACCTGCTCACCGTTCAGAGCTGAAACCCCTGGCCCGGGACGGCAGGAGGGACGTCAGGCAGCCTTGCGTCCCCGCCCCACTCACGGAGGAGGCACCTACCATGAGCATCATCGAGATCCCCGCCGCCGTCCAGACCTTCGTCGAGGCGACCAACCAAGGCGACGCCGAGGCGTTCGCCGCCGCGTTCACCCACGACGCCGAGCTCGACGACTGGGGTCGCGAGTACCACGGCCGCGACGGCGTGCGCGCCTGGGACCGGACCGACAACATCGGCGTACAGGCACACTTCGCGCTGGACGCGATCGAGCCCGGCCCGTCATCCGACACCTTTGTCGCCACCCTGACCGTGACCGGCAACGGCCACAACGGCACCGGCCCCATGACCTTCCGCCTGCGCGACGGGCTGATCGCGAGCCTGCGGATCGCTCCGTGACACCGCGCGCGACATGACACGCGCAGACTCGACGCGGGCAGCGCCCACCTGGAAACCGACACGACACGACCCCGGCAACCGAGCAGGAGCACACATGGCGAACGATGCGAACCGACCCGCTGCCGGGGAGGGCAACGCTCGCGGACGGGGGCGCCGGCCCGCGGACGAGGTCCGGGCAGACGTTCTGCGCACCGTCGGGGAACTGCTGCTCAGCGAAGGCGTCGGCGACCTCACCTTCGAACGTGTAGCCCGGGCATCGGGCGTCAGCAAGACCACCCTCTACAAATGGTGGCCCTCCAGAGGCGCGCTCGCCCTGGACGGCTACTTCCACGCCGTCCAGGACACGCTCGCCTTCCCCGACACCGGGGACATCCGCGCCGACCTGCTCGCCCAGCTCCGCGCCTTCGCCCAGGTCATGACCCAGACCCCGGGCGGTCGCATTCTGGCCGAGCTCATCGGCGAGTCACAGACGGACCAGGACCTGGCCACCGCCTACCGGAAGCTGTACTCGTCGCAGCGGCGCCGGCTGGCGGGAGAACGCCTCCACCGAGCCCAGGAGCTCGGCCAGATCCGCACCGACATCGACGTGCAGATCCTCGTCGACCAGCTCTGGGGCGCCGTCTACCACCGACTGCTCATCCCCGACGAACCCGTCACCGACGACTTCATCATCGGACTCGTGAACAACCTGCTGGACGGAGTCCGCCCGAAGTAGTGCGGTGATGAACCCGGTGACAGTGGCGGGAGTGCGGTCCGCCGTCGTCCGGACGACGACGGACCGCACCCCTTTCACGGACGGCGCAGGTCACTCGGCGCAGCGCGGGGAGGCGTTCGCCGGCTCCGGGCGGCCGTCAGGCGCACCCGGCCGGGGTGGCCCGTGACGCGTCGGAGATCAGCGCCTGTTGGGCCGTCCTGAGCCGCTGGACGTCGGGCTTGACGACCCTGCGGTCGTACGTCAGCAGGCCGTTGAGCTCACCCTCGACGTCCGAGATCTGGGTGTACACCGCGCCGTTGCCGCCCTTGCAGGCCAGCGCGTGGACCTCGGCGAGCTTGGCCAGATAGTCGTCGGTGTAGGCCGCCGGGTCGACGTCGACGTACGACTGCTGCACGGACCAGGCGTGTCCCGGTACGGCAAGGCCGAGGCCGCCGTACTCACCGCTGACCAGGGCACGTTGACCGTCGGGATGGGGCGGCAGGGCCGGACTGGGATAGCCGTGCTCGTCCATGATGTCGCCGGTGCCGCCGTCGCCGCCGAGGTTCAGCCCGGACATGGAGTTGACCAGCCGGGTCGGGTCCCAGGACTTGGCCTGGTCGGCGATGCGGGCCATGTCGTACTGGCCCCAGCCCTCGTTGAAGGTGACCCACATGACGACCGACGGGCTGCTGTAGTGCTCGTCGATCATCTGCTTCATCTCGCGCTCGTACTCGGCGCGCGCCTGGGCGGACGGGTTCACTCCGGCCGTCGTCGCGGGCATGTCCTGCCACACCATCAAACCGAGCCGGTCGGCCCAGTAGAACCAGCGGTCGGG
This sequence comes from Streptomyces sp. NPDC058683, assembly GCF_042716195.1. NCBI lineage: Bacteria > Bacillati > Actinomycetota > Actinomycetes > Kitasatosporales > Streptomycetaceae > Streptomyces > Streptomyces sp. NPDC058683. Next base: position 36,287 of record NZ_JBHXSK010000038.1, on the reverse strand, counting down.
CTCGACCTTGATGTGCTTGCGCACCGCGTTGAAGCCCATGTTCTTGTGCATCTTCAGGTCGTAGGCGAGAGCCTCGTCCGTCGGGGCGGTGTACAGGCCGTCCGGCCAGAAGCCCTGGTCCAGAGTGGCCATCATGAAGACCGGCTTGCCGTTGAGGAGGGTGCGCGGGACACCGTTCACCTTCTCGACCTTGACCGACCGCATCCCGAAGTAACTGCCGACACGATCGGCCCCGACGCTCACCTTCAGGTCGTAGAGGAACGGGTCGTCGGGGGACCACAGACGCGGGTTCCGGATGCGCAGGGTCAGGGGTTCGCCGCTGCGGCCGGTGGCGGTGGCCACCTCGCGCTTGCCCTCGTAGGCCGTCGCCGTGACCGGCAGGCCGTCGCGGACGCCCTGCGGCTCGACGGTGAGAGTGCCGGCGTCGACGTTGGGGGTGAGCTTGAGCTGGTCGACGTGGTCGGCGGCCACCGGTTCCATCCACACCGTCTGCCAGATACCGGAGGTCGGCGTGTACCAGATGCCGCTGGGATCCAGGCGCTGCTTGCCCACCGGCGGGTTCTCGCCGTCGGCCGCGTCGGTGGGGTCGTAGACGCCGACGATCAGCTCCTGGGTGCGGCCGGGCTTGAGGGCGTCGGTGACGTCGGCGCTGAACTTGTCGTACCCGCCCTGGTGTTCGGCCACCTTGGTGCCGTTGACATACACCTCCGCTCGCCAGTCGACCGCGCCGAAGTTCAGCTGCAGCCTCTTGCCGGAGCCGATCTTCCAGCCGGCGGGGACCGTGAAGGTACGCCGGTACCACATGCGGTCCTCGTGCCGTTCGAGCCCGGACAGCTGCGACTCGACGGGGTACGGGACGAGGATCTTCTCGCCGAGCTTCCTGCCCACCGGCGGCTGTTCTCCCGCCGTGGCCGCCGCGAACTGCCAGGTGCCGTTGAGGTTCTGCCAGGCGTCACGCGTGAGTTGGGGCCTCGGGTACTCCGGGTGGGCGTTGCCCGGCCCGACCTTGTCGGCCCACTCGGTGCGCAACTCGTACGTCGACCTGTTGGCACCGCTGCTCCAGAAGGAGCTGACAACGTTGCCACCCGTGCCGGTCAGGCCGCCTTGACCGTCGTAGCGCACGTCGGCGACACCGGACGCGGTGCCGGTCTTGTTGCCGACGACGGGCTCCTTCAGCCTGATCAGCAGCTTCCGGGGGTCGGTGGAGTCCAGCCGGGCATCCCCCAGAGGCCAGGCGGCGCCCCCGATCACGGCGTCGAGGTGCTCGCTGAGACCGGCCGGCGGCGCGCTGAGCGGCTGCGCGAACCCGAGGGCGAGGGTACGGCCGCTCGCCAGGACGTCGGTGGAGACGGCTCCGTCGTAGTCGAAGCCGTCGGGCAGGCGGAACGCGGACTGAGGTACGGCGGTCTTGGTGCCGCCGGGCGGGGTCCAGCGCAGGTGGAGGTTGGAGCCACCGTAGTGCTCGAAGTACTCGACCTTGATGTCGTAGGCCTTGCCCGCCGTCAACTCGACGGGCTGGCCCGTCTGTTCGCGGTCCCAGTCGTCCACCCAGTGGTCGATGACCGTCTTCCCGTCGACCCACAGCCGGAAGCCGTTGTCGCCGATGATCGAGAAGGTGGTGGGGCCGGTCTTCTCCGGGACGATCTTCCCGGTCCAGCGGACGCTGACGTCGTCCGACTGACCGGTGGCGAAGTTCAGACGCGGCTCCAGGGTGTCGAAGTCGAGGTTCGGGTCGAACCCGGTGGCTTTGAGCTCGTGGAAGTCGAAGGCGCCGGGGGCGGACTGGGTGTAGTACTCGCCCTTGAGGCCGTGGACTTCGACGGGATCGTCGGCCGCGGTGGCGGCGGGTGCCGCGGTGAGGCCGGCAAGGCCCAGTGCCGCGGCGAGCAGCAGGGCGAGGCGTTGTCCGAGAGGTTTGATGCGCACGAATCCTCCTTGGGTGAGGAAGGGTGGCGGCTCGTTGCTTCTGTCTGTACAACGTTGGAAGGAACGGCAGTTGGCATGAGAGCACGGCTCTCGGCCTCTGTCCAGGGGCATGACAATCCCCGGGGTACGAGGCCTTTTATCGATGCTGAGGAGATCCCTTGCGGGTCAGCCTGAGGGACGTGGCGGAACGCGCGGGCGTTTCGATCAAGACCGTGTCCAACGTGGTGAACAACTATCCGCACGTCACCCCGGCCACGCGCGCCAGGGTGCAGGCGGCGATCGACGAGCTGGGCTACCGGCCCAATCTGACCGCGCGACATCTGCGCAAGGGCCGGACGGGGATCATCGCGCTCGCCGTTCCCGAGCTCGGCAACCCGTACTTCGCGGAGCTGGCCGGCGCCGTGATCGACGCGGCCACGGAGCACGAGTTCACCGTCCTGCTCGACCACACGCGCGGCGAGCGCGAACAGGAGATCCTGGTCAGCCAGGGATTCCGGGGCGGTGTGATCGACGGGCTGATCCTCAGCCCACTGACCCTGGAGGCCGAGGATCTGCGGGGCCGGTCCGGCGACGTACCGCTGGTGCTGCTCGGCGAGCGCGAGTACGGCCTGCCCTTCGACCACATCGCGATCGACAACGTGGCGGCGGCCCGGTGCGCGGTGCGTCATCTGCTGGGCCGGGGCCGGACCCGGATCGCCTACCTCGGCGTGCGCACCGACTCCGTGAACCAGCCCGCCCACCTGCGACTGGACGGCTGGCGCGCGGAGTTGGCGGCGGCCGGGGTGCCCGCGCCGGACGGCCTGGTGGTGCCGGTCGGCGGCTGGGACCGGGACGACGGGGCGCGTGCGATGGCCGAGTTGCTGGATTCCGGCGTGCGTCCGGACGCCGTCTTCGCCTTCAACGACCTGATCGCGATCGGGGCGATGCGGGTGCTGCACGAGCGGGGTCTGCGGGTGCCCTGGGACGTGGCGGTGGTGGGTTTCGACGACATCGCGGAGGGGCGTTTCGGCGCCGTCACCCTGACGACGGTGTCGCCGGACAAGCAGGCCATCGCGAGGATGGCCGTCGCCTCGCTGCTGCGCAGTCTTTCGGGCCGCGAGGAGCCCGGCGGGCGCGAACTGACCGCGAAGTTCGAGCTCGTCGAGCGGGAGAGCACCCTGGGCCGACGGTGACGAGATTTCGGACGGAAGGCTTTACACGCCTCTTCCAACGATGTAAAAACCTCCCCTGAACGACGAGCACGCCGAGTTGACGCAAGAGCAAGCCTCCCCGAGAGCGCTCTCAGCTCCGGGGCCGTGCCGTTTGGGGACACTCATGAAGCCCACCGCACTTGCCCGTCGCACCTCCGCTCGAACACTTCTCGCCGCCGGCCTCGTCGCGAGCCTCGCGCTCGCGACCGGATGCACCAAGTCCGAGGACGACTCGGACACGAAGCCCTCCGCCTCGCAGCAGGACGACGCCGGCCAGGTGGTCGCCTCGCCCGGCACCGCCTCCGGCCCGACCTGCACCATCGACGCCTACGGCGGACAGAAACTCGACCTGAAAAGCGCCACCGTCGGCTTCTCCCAGTCCGAGAAGGAGGCCAACCCCTTCCGGATCGCGGAGACCGCCTCCATCAAGGCCGAAGCCAAGGCGCAGGGCGTCAAACTGCTCACCGCCAACGCCCAGTCGCAGTTCTCCAAGCAGATCAGCGACGTCCAGGACCTCATCGCCAAGGGCGCGAACCTGCTGGTCATCGCCCCGCTCAACTCCGACGGCTGGGAGCCGGTGCTGCGCGCCGCGGGCGCCAGGCACATCCCGATCGTCACCATCGACCGCAAGATCAACGCAGCGGCCTGCAAAGACTATGTGAGCTTCATCGGCTCCGACTTCGTCGAGCAGGGCCAACGGGCCGCGGACCGGATGATCGAAGCGACCGGCGGCAAGGGCGAGATCGCCATCCTCCTCGGCGCGGCCGGCAACAACGTGACCACCGAACGCACCAAGGGCTTCGAGGACCGCATCAAGGAGAAGGCACCCGGCCTGAAGGTCGTGTTCCGTCAGACCGGCGAATTCGCCCGCGAGAAGGGCCAGTCGGTCACCGAGAACCTCATCCAGTCCAAGCCCGGCATCACCGGGATCTACGCCGAGAACGACGAGATGGGTCTTGGCGCCGTCAACGCCCTCAAGGGCGCGGGCAAGAAGGCCGGCGACGTCAAGATCGTGACCATCGACGGGACCCGCAACGCCGTACAGAGCATCGTGGACGGCTGGATCTACGCGGTGATCGAGTCCAACCCGCGCTTCGGGCCGCTCGCCTTCCAGACCCTCGACACCTTCACCAAGGGCGAGAAGGTCGGGCAGGACATCGTTATCAAGGACAGCGCGTACGACAAGAGCAACGCCCGGTCGGACCTCGGCAAGGCCTACTGACGTGCTCTCGGTCACCCAGCTGTCCAAGACCTTCCCCGGCGTGCGCGCGCTGTCCGACGTGGACTTCACCGCGCGCGCCGGGGAGGTGCACGCGCTCGTCGGCGAGAACGGCGCGGGCAAGTCGACGCTCATCAAGGTGCTCACCGGGGTGTACCGGCCCGACCACGGCGAGGTGAGGTACGACGGAGAACCGGTCCGCTTCACCACACCGCTGCAGGCCCAGCAGGCCGGTATCTCCACCATCTACCAGGAGGTCAACCTCGTCCCGCTGATGAGCGTGGCCCGCAACCTGTTCCTCGGCCGCGAACCGCTGGGGCGGCTGGGCCTGATCGACTTCCGGCGCATGCACCGCGAGGCCGACGAGGCACTGCGCGGACTCGGCATCCGGGTCGACGTACACCGGCCGCTGCGCGAACTCGGCGTCGGCACCCAGCAGATGGTCGCGCTCGCCCGTGCCGTCGCCGTCGAGGCCCGCGTCGTCATCATGGACGAGCCGACCTCCTCCCTCGAACCACGCGAGGTGCAGACCCTGTTCGAGGTGATCCGCATGCTGCGCGAGCGCGGCGTCGCGGTCGTCTACGTCAGCCACCGCATGGACGAGCTGTACGAACTCTGCGACACGATCACCGTCCTGCGCGACGGCCGCGTCGTGCACACCGGCCCGCTCGCCGACCTCGACCGGCTGCGGCTGGTGGCCATGATGCTCGGCCGGGAGATCGGCGAGGTGCGCGCGGAGGGCATGACCAAGTTCACCGGCTCGCACGACACAGACGCCGAACCAGTGCTGACCGCAATCGAGTTGACGGTACGTCACAGTCTGCACAACGTGTCGCTGGCGGTCCGGCCCGGCGAGGTCGTGGGCCTGGGCGGGCTGCTCGGCTCCGGCCGCAGCGAGACCGCGAAGGCCATCGCCGGGGCCTTGCCCACCGACACCGGCCGGGTCGTCGTCGCCGGCGTCCCGGTACGGGCGGGCTCCACCGCCGCCGCCATCCGCGCCGGCATCAGCCTGCTGCCGGAGGACCGCAAGAGCGAGGGCATCCTGCCGGGCCTGTCGGTCCGCGAGAACATCGCGCTCGCCGCGCTGCCCGGGCTGTCCCGCTTCGGCCTCGTCGACGACGCCCGCGTCGACCGGATCGTGGAGACGTTCATGAAACGGCTCCGGATCAAGGCCGCGGGAGCGCACCAGAAGGTCGGCGAACTCTCCGGCGGCAACCAGCAGAAGGTCCTGCTGGCCCGCTGGCTCGCCCTGCACCCCAAGGTCCTGCTCCTGGACGAGCCGACCCGCGGCATCGACGTCGGCGCCAAGGCCGAGGTGCAGGCACTCATCGACGAACTCGCCGACGACGGCCTCGCCGTGCTGCTGATCTCCTCCGACACCGAGGAACTGATCGAGGGCAGCGACCGCGTGGTGGTCCTCAAGGACGGCGTCGTGGTCCATGAGTTGACCGGTGACGCGGTCACCGAGGGCGAGCTGATGCGCGCCATCGCCGCCGTACCCGCTGGAGAAAGCGATGACTGAACTCACCCTCGGGCGCGGCGCGCTGGACCGTACCCGGCTGCTGCGCCTGCTCCAGGACTACGGCGTGTACACCGGCGTCCTGGTACTCCTGCTGTTCAACTTCGCCTTCACCCCCCACTTCGCCTCCTCGGAGAACTTCCGCACCCAAGCCGTCCAGGTCGCCCCCGTCGTGATCGTCGCGCTCGGCATGGCGCTGGCGATCGGCACGGAGGGCGTCGATCTGTCGGTGGGCTCGGTGATGGCCCTGGCCACCTCCCTGCTCTCGCTCTACCTCGGCTACGGTCCCTGGATCGCCACGCTGATCGCGGTGATCGCGGGAGCCGTGGTCGGCGTCGCGAACGGCGCGCTGATCGCGTTCGTCGGCGTCCAGCCCATCGTCGCCACCCTCGCCCTGATGGTCGCCGGCCGCGGACTGGCCCTGGTCCTGCTGCCCCAGCTCAAGGACGTACACGACCCCGGCCTGGCGGCACTCGGCTCCGGCGCCGTCCTGGGCATGCCCTACCTGGTCCTCATCGCCGCGGCGCTCGCGGTGCTGGTCGCGTTCGTGATGCGCCGCACCACCTTCGGGCGGCAGGTCCTGGCGATCGGCGACAGCCGCCCGGCGGCCCGGCTCGCCGGACTCCCGGTACGCCGGGTCCTGGTCGTGGTCTACGTCTGCTCCGGCGCCCTCGCCGCGATCGCGGGCGTGCTCGCCACCGCCCGCCTCTCCGCGAGCGATCCCACCTCCCTCGGCACCTTGATGGAACTGTCCGCCATCACCGCCGTGGTCGTCGGCGGCACCCCGCTCAGCGGCGGACGGGTGCGTATCGGCGGAACCGTCGCGGGTGCCGCGCTCATCCAGCTGCTCACCACCACCCTCATCAAGCACGATCTGCCGCCGTCGTGGACCCAGATCGCCCAGGCCGTGGTGATCGTCCTCGCCGTCTACGCGGCCCGGGAACGAGGCAGGCGATGACCACGCAGACCGAAGAGGCCGGAATGCCGACCGACACCGTGAGCCGCAAGGGCGCCGGTCCCGAGCGCACGAACCGCTCCGAGCGGCTGAGCGGGCTCGCGCAGCAACACGGCGCCCTGGTCACCCTCGTGATCGCCATGGCCGTGGCATCGCTGAGCTTCGGCACCTTCCTGACGGGCGACAACCTGGAGAACATGGCGCTGTCCTCGGCGTTCCTCGCCGTGGTCGCCCTCGGCATGACGTTCGTGATCGTCACCGGCGGCATCGACCTGTCAGTGGGCTCGCTGTTCGCCCTCGGCGGCGTCCTCGCCGCCTGGGGCTCGCAGTACGGCACGGCGGTGGCCCTGCTGCTGCCGCTCGCCGTCTGCGGACTGATCGGCCTGGTCAACGGAGTACTGATCGCGCGCGTCCGGCTGGCGCCGTTCATCGTCACCCTGGCGGCGATGCTGGGCGCCCGGGGCATCCTCCTGGCCATCACCGACGAGGGCTCGAAGACGTATCTCGTCGACAAGGACTCCTTCTTCGCCACCCTCGGACAGGGCTCCTTGGGTGGCGTCGGAGTGCCCGTGTGGATCACCGTGGCACTGTTCGTGCTCGGCGCCGTCGTCCTGCGCCGGACCAGATTCGGGCAGTACGTCTACGCGGTCGGCGGCAACGAGGACGCGGGAGCCCTGATGGGCGCACCGGTGGCCCGTACGAAGATCTCCGTCTACACGCTCTCGGGCCTGTGCGCCGGGCTCGCCGGCGCACTCAACGCGGCCTGGCTGCTGTCCGGCGTGACCATTCTCGGCAGCGGCATGGAACTGGAGGCCATCTCGGCCGTGGTCATCGGCGGCACGCTGCTCAGCGGAGGTTTCGGCTTCATCAGCGGTTCCCTCGTCGGGGTGCTGCTGCTGAAGGTCATCCAGAACGTGATCAACCAGATCGGGTCGCTCGACTCGGCCTACCAGCAGGTCGTCAGCGGAGCCTTCCTGGCCGTGGTGGTGGTTGCCCAGACGTGGCTGGGCCGCAGACGGAGAGTCCTGTGAAGCCTTCCTTGCCGAGAACCCGCCGCCGGCTGGGTCGCCCCGTCGTCGGGACGGTGGCCATAGCGGCACTGGGACTCTGCCTGGTCACCCGGGCGTGGGGGCAGCGGACACCGGGAGCCGGCCGGACCCCCCTCTGGCGTGACCGTGCAGGACGTCCGCTTCGAAGTCCTGTCACCGACGTTGATCCGGACGGAGTACGTGGGGGACGGCGGCTTCGAGGACATTGACCGGTGCACCAGCGTTCCATCTGCCGTGCGTGGAGGGAGAGGGGCCCCGCCCGGCCCGGGGGGGGGGGAGGGGGAGTCAACCCGCAAACTAAAGTACAGGCGTCGGGGCGACACTCACTCTTCCGCCGGCCCGAGACAGGCTGCAGACTCCCGGAGGGTCAGCCATGACACGTCCGGGACGAACACGCACCCCAGGGATGACAACCCTCTCGACCCTCTCGAAGAGCAGCCGCGACGGTGACAGGCAGGCTCAGCGCAGCACGACGTCGAACACCATGTGGAAGAACGCGTCGATGGGGGCGGAGGACTTGTCGGCGCGGGCCGCGATCAGGGCACCTTCCCAGGCGCTGAGGACGAAGAGCGCGGTCGCCGACACGTCGAGCGAGGCGCTGACCTCGCCCGATTCCTGGGCCTCGGCAAGCACGCGCGCGATGAGCGAGGCCCACTGCTGCAAGCCGCGCTGGACCGCCGAGCGGATCTCCTCGGAGTGGTCGGCCACCTCGGCGCCGAAATTGCCGACCAGGCATCCGCGGACGAAGCCGCTGCCCACCGTGTCCGAGCCCATGAACTCGAAGTGCGTCCGGAGCCGTTCCAGCGGAGGACGCTCGGCCGTGTCGAGCATGTCGAAGCGCAGACCGGCGGCATAGCGGTTGAGCGCTTCCAGGGCGCAGTCCTCCTTGCTGGCGAAGTGGTTGTAGAAAGAACCCTTCGGTGCGCCGGCGGCCGAGGTGATGTCGCTGATGCCGGTGGCGTTGAAGCCCCTGGTACGGAACTGCTCCAGTGCCGCCTGCGCGATCTCCTCGCGCTTGGATGCGCGTGCCATTCTGATCACCTCCCTCTCAATATGTCCGGTCGTCTTGGTCGCTGTCAAGCCCGGGTTGTGCGGGCCCGCGCACCCTTGGGTGGCTGGGCTTGACGCCGCTTAAGACGACTGGTCATATTGAATGGAACGTCGTCACACTGAGCCCCGCCGGTCCCTGCCGGTCGGGCGATACGAAGGAGCCTCCATGTCCACGACCTACCGAGCCTTCGAGGCCACCGGTGTCCACAACCTGCGGCTGGTCGAGCGCGAGCTGGCCGACCCGGCGCCCGGGCACGTCCGCCTCCGAGTGGAGACCTGCGGGGTCTGCCACTCCGACGTCCTCGCCGTGGAGGGCCTGCGCGCCGACCCGTCGAGTCCGATCGTGCCCGGCCATGAGATCGTCGGCGTGATCGACGCCGTAGGGCCCGGCGTCACCGCCTGGCACCCCGGCGACCGCGTCGGGGTCGGCTTCCTGAACGGGCACTGCGGGGAGTGCGAGCCGTGCCGCCGGGGCGACTTCGTCAACTGCCTCGACCAGGGGCAGACCGGCACGAACGTCGACGGCGGCTACGCCGAGGTGACCTACGCGCGCGCCAGCGGACTGGTCCGCATCCCCGACGGCATGCCCGCGGCCGAGGCCGCCCCGCTGCTGTGCGCCGGACTGACCACCTTCTCCGCGCTCCAGCAGGACTCCGTCCGGGCGGGCAGTCTGGTGGCAGTGCAGGGCATCGGCGGGCTGGGACACCTCGCCCTCCAGTACGCGCGCAGCCTCGGATACCGGGTCGCCGCCGTCGCTCGCGGCAAGGACAAGGAGCCGCTCGCCCGTGAGCTGGGCGCTCAGGAGTACATCGACAGCTCGGAGACCGACCCCGGCGCGGCGCTGGCCGACCTGGGCGGCGCCTCGCTCGTCGTCGCCACGGCGTCGAGCGGCGCGTCCATGAACCCGCTGCTGCGCGGTCTGGCCCCCGGTGGGAAGCTCGTCGTCGTGGGTGCCGCGCCCGACCCGCTGTCGGTGGCCACCGCCGACCTGATCTTCGGTACCCGGAGCATCGTCGGCAGCCTGACCGGCTCATCGATCGAGAACGAGGACAACCTCGCCTTCACCCTGGCCCACGGCATCCGGCCCGCCATCGAGACGATGCCCTTCGAGCGGGCCATGGACGCCTACGAGCGGATGCTCTCCGGCAAGGCGCGGTTCCGCGTCGTCCTCGACGTCGCTGCCTGATCGTCCTCGTTGTCGCTGCCGGACCCGGCGCACCCCTCCTGCGTGGGCCGCACGGTCCCGGCGGTCCGGCTCCGCGAGCGGTCGCCGAGGCCGTCGGCCATACCGTGCCGAGGGCCGCGCGGGTCCCGGACGTACGGGTCTCGTGCCGTGCGGTTCTCGGGACACGTCGCCGGTGACGGCGGGTCTCGGCACCGGGCCCGCACCGTCCCCGCGGGCACCACCGAACGCCACATCACCTTCAACCTCACCCGGCGACCACCCGCGGGTCCCGCCGGTGGCCTTGCCTCGCACGAGCGTGCCGCTCCCGCCCGCCCGCGGCACGCCGGCCCGGCACAGAGACCGTCCGCGGGCTGGGCGTCCCCTTCCCTCGGTGTATCCCGTCCGCAACGCCTGACTACAGGTCCAGCAGCGCCTGCTCGACGGCCTCTGTCAGAGCCGGGTGGATGTACAGGACGTCGTGCCCGATCCGGTCCACCGTCAGTCCCAGGGACATGGCCTGGATCAGGGGCTGGATGAGCGTCGCGGCCTGGGGCCCGATGATGTGCGCGCCCAGGAGCATGCGATCGGCCGGACTCGCGAGGACTTTGACGAAACTGGTGGTGTCCTCCAGGGCCCATCCGTAGGCGGTCTGGGCGTAGTCGCGAACACTCACCAGGCATTCGATGCCGCGCCGCCGCGCCTCCTGTTCCGTGAGACCGACACTGGCGATCTGCGGGCTGGTGAACACCGCGTGCGGCGCCACCCGGTTCGGCAGCGTCCGCACGTCCTGCGGATGGAGGATGTTGTGCCGCACCACCCGCGACTCGGCGTTCGCCACGTGCTTGAGCTGGAAGTGGTTCACCACGTCGCCGAGTGCCCACACCCCGGGCACGGACGTGCGGTAGGCGTCGTCGGTGACGATGTGACCGTGTTCGTCCAGCTCCAGCCCGCCGTCGACGGCCCGCAGCCGGTCGGTGTTGGGTCTGCGGCCGACGCACACCAGCAGCATGTCGGCCTCGACGGCGTGCTCACCGTCCGGACACGCCACCAGCGCCGCCACGCCGTCCCCCTTCGGTCCGAGCGAGGTGACCTTGGCGCCGAGCATCACACGGTGCCGCTGTGAGGCGAGCTCGGTGAAGCGCTGCGACACCTGCTCGTCCTCCGCCATGAGCAGGCGTGGACCGCGCTGCACGATCGTGATGTCCACGCCGAACGACGCGAACACGTGGCCGAACTCGGCCGCGATGAAGCCGCCGCCGAGCACCAGCATGGACGCGGGCAGGGCGTCGATCCGCATGATCGTGTCGGAGGTGTGGAAGGCGACGGTGTCGAGGCCGGGGATGTCCGGCACCACCGGTCGCGACCCGATCGCGACGACGAACGTCTCGGCGGTGATCCGCTCCGTCCCGACCTCCAGCACCTTCGGGGCGACGAATCGGGCCGCCTCGGTGAACACGTCGACGCCCTGGCCTCTGCGGTACTCCACCGCACTCTCGTGCAGCGGATCGATGCGGTCGAACACGCGGTCCCGGACGGACTTCCAGTCGACGTGCGAGACGCTCGCGTGGACGCCGAGGCGCCGCGCCGCCCGCGCGCCCTCGGCGGCGTCCGCGGCGACGACGAACATCTTGCTCGGTATGCACCCCCGGTTCAGACACGTGCCGCCGAATCGGTCCGGTTCGACGATGGCGGTCCGCAGGCGACCGAATTCCTCGGACAGCAGCATGTTGCCGCTGCCTGCTCCCAGGATGACGAGATCGTAGTGCCGCATGTCTTCCACCTTCCGTGGGCGGGACACCGGCCTTGCGGCGCTTAGCTGTGAGATTGCGGTCCTACTGATCACAATTCTGTCCGCATACGCTGCCTTCCACCACTGCCGGACTTAAGGGCGGCCCGGCCCGCGGCTGGCGCGAGGTCGAGGACACGGAGTCCTCCAGCCCCGCACGCGGCGTCGCCGACCCAGATGCGGAGAACGGCCGGGGCATCGAGCTCCTCGACCTGCTCGCGGACGTCTGGGGCAGTATCCGGACGGCCACCGGCAAGACCATGTGGTTTGAACTGCAGGCCGAAGGCCATCTTTGTGAGACGCACGCACCGTGATGATGGTGGCCCGTGGAAGCCGCGGCCGGTCGTCCGCAATTGGTGCCGGAGGGCAGGTCCGGTATCCCGCTTCACGGACCGGCACCAACTAGGTACCATCACGGGTATGCCATCCCTGAACGTGTCCTTCACCGAAGAGGAACTCGAAGGTGTGCGGGCTGCGGCCGCCGCAGAGGGCAAGAGCCTCAAGCAGTACCTGCACGACCTCGGAATCCGCGAGATGCAGCGCAAACAGTTCGTCGCGGGCGCCACCGAATGGGCCGAGCGTCTGCGCGGCGAGTTCGACGAGGCCTTCCCCGACGAAGTGCCGCCCGCCGAACGCGGCAACGGGGCTGCTGCCGCCTGATGCCGCCCCTCTACATCGACGTCTCCTGGCTGCTGGACGTCCAGGAGAACGCGCTCGGCCACGACGACCTGACCGTGGCGGACTACTCCGCGCTGGTCGCCGCCGTCGCCCGCCACAAGACCCGGATGCCCACCCTCGCGACAGCCGACCCGGACACGGCCTGGCGCGCCGCGGCCCTGCTGCACACCATCGTGCGCCTGGAGCCGCTCCCGCACCGCAACAGCCTGTACGCCGCGTTCATCGCCGCCCAGTACATGGCGCAGGCCGGCGAAGGCATCGACTCTCCCTACGGCGCCCTGTCCGACCTGGTCCGCAAGGTCCGCGACACCCGTATCAGCGTCCAGGACGTCGCCGACCAGCTGCGGAGCTGGAAGCTGTAGCACCCGTACTGGTGTGGAATGGACAGGGCAGTCGTGGCCTGCTGATCTTTGCCCTCCCAATCAGGGGAAACGGCTGTGACCGCTCACCTGGAGGTCTCGCCTGACGGTTGCGTGACCTGCTGCATCCCGTCTCCCGGCGTGCCGTTGACGCGAACGATCTCCTCAAGGGCTCGCTCTTGTCCCGTGTCGATCAGTCGTCGGACAGGGATGACGCGCGCCGGACAGTCCTCGGTGTGCTCGTACGACGCTTCCTTCAACAGCCCGTTCCCGCTGACGAAGTCACGTGCGTACTCGTGGTCTGCACGCTTCCCCCGGCCAGTTCAGATCGGCTGCCAAGTGCCATGTCTTCCTTCACCAAAGTCAACGGTGCCGGCGCCGCCCTCGAGGTGATCCCGCGGTATCGGCTGCGGATACTCGCCGGAGGGCGCCTCACTCCGCAGACCCGCCGCCGACCGGGATGCCCAACCGGTGGGCCACGGTGGTCAGGGCCGATCCCAGGGGGAGCGCGACCCGGGTGAGGGCGTGCGGGTCGCCCCGAGTCGGGTCCTGGTTGACGATCAACACCGGCTTTCCCTCCTGGTGCGCCTGGCGGACGAACCGGAGCCCGGACATCACCGTAAGTGACGAGCCCAGGACCAGCAGCGAGGACGCTTCACGGACCAGCCGGCGGCAGTGCTCGACGCGCTGTGGCGGAACCGCCTCGCCGAAGAACACCACGTCTGGTTTGAGTACGCCGCCGCAGTCGGCGCAGGGCACGATGCGGAAATCCCCGACCTGCGCGTCGGTGAGGTCGGCGTCCCCATCCGGGTTGATCCCGGCGGCCACCGGGTCGAAGCCGGGGTTCTCGGCCTCCAGCCGCCGGGCGAGTTCGCGGCGCGGGCTGAAGGCGCCGCAGGAGAGACAGACGACCCGGTCGAGGCTGCCGTGGAGTTCCACGACGCCCTCGCTGCCGGCGGCCTGGTGCAGGCCGTCGACGTTCTGGGTGATCACACCCGAGACGTGGGCGTGCCGTGCGTAAGCGGCCACGGCCCGGTGTCCAGCGTTGGGGAGGGCGCGGCCGAAGGTGCGCCAGCCGAGGTGGCTGCGCGCCCAGTAGCGGCGCCGCGCGTGGGCACTGCCGGTGAAGTCCTGGTAGGTCATCGGGGTGTGCCGGCTCAGGCTCCCGTCCTTGCCCCGGTAGTCCGGGATGCCTGATTCCGTGGAGATGCCCGCGCCGCTGAGCACCAGCACACCGCCGGTGCTCAGCGCGTCGACGACCGGTTGCAGGTCGGTGGTGCCCGGCGGCAGATCCGCGGCGGGGGTCCAGCTCAGGGTGGGGCGCATGCGCATGCCGCCAGGGTACGGAGTCGGCGGCGGCTCAGGCCCGGCGCAGGTGGGTGCCGAAGAAGCGGATGACGGCCCCGGTGCTCGTCTCGAAGCCGTTGAGCGATCGGCGATGACGTCCCGGAAGAGCTGCCGGATCGGCGGACCGGAAGCGTCTGTGCTGTGCCGGGTCTCCTCGGGTTCGGGGCGCGTGTCCATGGCCGGCGCAGCCTACTGGAGCGTCTCGGGCCGACGGCCCGTCGCCTGGGCGGGGGTGGGCTGTCGGCCCTGATTCCGTCGCGGTCAGCCAGCCTTGGCGGACGCTTCGGTCCGTGCCCCGGGGGAACCCGGCGGCCTTGATCCACCGTTCCGCGCGGTGTCGCAATCGGTCGTCGCACCCGGTCATCAGCAGCTCGGCGAGGAACCCCGGTAGGTCATCTGGTCCTTCGCCGCCCGGTCGGCGATCGCGGCGAACTCGTTCCGGATCAACGGCAGTTGCGGCAGTCGGCCGGCGGAGTCGATGGCCGTGGCCACCGCCTGCTCGGTCAGGTTCCGCGCCGGCTTGACACCACAGGGGGAGCAGCATGGGCGGTTCATCCAATAGACGCCAGGCTGGCCACGTCTGACCTTTTTGCGGGGTATGGGGGTTGGCGTAAAGGTGACTTGACGCCCAGTGGACAGGGCAAACTGCTGACCTCGGCACTTGACGGCACCACGCTGTCCTCCCATGAGAGACATGAACAACAGGTGGCGCCGCGGGATCCGTCCTCCCCGGCTTCGGCATCCGGCGGCGGCCGCCGCCCTCGTGGCGCTCGTGGCCGGTCTGACCGCCGCCCCCGGCGCCGCTCAGGACCTCGGCCCGCACACCGCGCGCACGGAATCCGCCGCGCAGGCCGGAGCGGCCCGGTCGCCGATCATCTCCCGGCATCAGCTCACCCTGATCACCGGCGACCGCGTCACGCTGGAGACGGACACCTCGGGCAAGGAGAGCGTGTCGGTCGAGCCCGCCGAGGGCCGCGAACGAGTCGCGTTCATCAAGCGCCAGGCCGGTCGCGACTGGACGGTCATACCCGCCGACACGCTCCCGCTGCTCGCGACGGGCCGCATCGACAAGGCGCTGTTCAACGTCTCCGCCCTGGTCCGGGGCAAGTACGCGCAGCGGTCGAGCCTGCCGCTGATCGTCGAGTACGCCGGGGACGCGGGCACCGCCCGGCGACAGTTGACCGCCGCCGGTGCCGACACCGTCCGCCCCATCGACGGGACCCCCTTCGCGACCCTCGGCGAACACCGCGCGGACGCGGCCGGGTTCTGGAAGGGCATCGCCCCCGGCCGCGCGGACGCCACCTCCTTCGGGGCGGGTGTGCGCCGGGTCTGGCTGGACGGTCACTCAAGGATCCAGCTCGACAGCACGGTGCCGCGCATCGGCGCCCCGCACGCCTGGGAGAAGGGCTACACCGGCACCGGCGTCAAGGTCGCCGTGCTCGACACCGGTTACGACCCCGACCACCCGGACCTCAAGGGCCTCGTCACCGAGTCCGCGAACTTCACCACCGAGCCGAACACCGACGACCTGAACGGCCACGGAACCCACGTGACTTCCACGGTCGCCGGTTCCGGCGCGGCCTCGGACGGCACGTACAAGGGTGTGGCACCCGGTGTGCGGATCCTGTCCGGCAAGGTGTGCACCGCGGACGGAAACTGCGACAACTCCGACATCGTCGAGGGACTGGCCTGGGCCGCCCAGCACGGCGCCAAGGTGATCAACCTCAGCTTGGGCGACACGGACACACCGGAGACCGACGCCCTCGAGGCCATGGTCGACACCGTGACCCGCGACTACGGCACGCTGGTCGTGGCCGCGGCCGGCAACAGCGGTCCCGGCAAGGTCTCCTCGCCCGCCTCCGACGACCGGGCGCTGGCCGTCGGCGCGGCCGAGGAGGACGACGACCTCGCCGTCTTCAGCTCGGTCGGCCCGCGGGTGGGCGACTCCGGCCTCAAGCCGGACATCATCGCCCCCGGCGTCAACGTCGTCGCCGCGAGGGCGGGTGGCACCACCGCCGACGACGGCTATGTCGCGATGAGCGGCACGTCCATGGCCACGCCCCATGTGACCGGAGCCGCCGCCCTCCTGTTCCAGGAGCACCCCGACTGGACGGCGGAGCAGGTCAAGCGCCAGCTGATGCAGTCGGCGACCGGCGCCAAGGAGCACGGCGCCTACTTCCAGGGCGCCGGACGCGTTGACGTCGCCCGGGCGGTCGACCAGGACGTCACCGCCGACACCACCGCACTGGACTTCGGGCTGATCCGCTGGACGGACGGCAATCGGCCCCCGGTGACCAAGACCCTCACCTACCGCAACCCGGGCGCCGCGCCGGTCACCCTGCAGCTGAAGGACGACCCGAGCAGCGGGAAGAAGGACGTGCCCGCCCCCGCCGGCCTGTTCCGGCTCAGCGCCGACAGGGTCACCGTGCCCGCGCACGGAACGGCAGACGTCACCCTCACCGCGACCCCGGAAGCCGCCACGACGTACACCGCGTACAGCGGTGTGGTGACCGCGAGCACCGCGGACGACCAGGTGTCGGTGCGCGTCCCGTTCGGCATGGACGTCGAGCAGCCGTCGTACGACCTGCGCATCGGCATGAAGAGCCGCACGGGCGCCGCCCCCGACAACGCCTACCTGCTGGTCAACTCGGCCGACGGCAAGGCGTACGAGGTCGAGGCACTCGGCAGGAGCAGCACGGTGGTGCGGCTGCCGAAGGACACCTACTCGGTGAGCGGCTTCTACTTCGACGCCTCCTTCACCGAGGGCACCATCGTCGGCGTGCCGAAGGTCGTGATGAGCGCCGACCGGCAGGTGACCATCGACGCCCGGAAGGCGAAGCCCGTCACGGTGTCGGCACCGAGCCGCTCCGCGCGCATCATGTCGGCCGAGATCGGCACGATCAGCATGGCCGACCAGCTGCTCTCGGTCACCATGTACAACGCGATCGGCACCGACCACATCGATGGCGTGTACGCGGTGCCGACGGCCCGGGACAAGGACTCGAAGTTCACCTACCTCGTCACCAGCGTCTGGGGCGACCCGGCCGGCCCCGACGGGAATCCCGCCTCGGTCTACTACCTCACGCGACCGGTGCACGGTGCCATTCCGGCGGATCCCGCCTACCACCCCCGCAAGTCGGAGCTGGCCAGGGTGAACACCACGTTCGCCGCCACCACGCCGGGAACCACGGCCACCCGCATCGTGTGGACGTACGTCGACAACATCCGCTTCAGCGGCCGGGCGATGGAGGGAATTCCGGTCCCGACCCGGCGCGTCGACTACTTCTCGGCGGCCGACGGCCTGCGCTGGCAGGCGGCCTTCGACCAGAACAACATCTTCGACCCGGACGCGCGCGGGCAGAGTTACCTGAGCGACCTGCACGGCTACCGGGCCGGCTCCCGGGTCGAGGAGCGCTGGAACGGCGCTATTCAGGCCGTGGGCCTCTCGTCCCAGATGGCCGCCTTCCGCGAGGGCGACACGATGTACCGGCCCTTCCTGTCGGCCGCGAACGGCAACCTCGACCTGGTGGCCGACACCACGACCGGCCTGCCCGAGGTGAAGCTGTGGCGCAACGGCGAGCTGGTCTCCCAGGACTGGAGCATGAGCGACGTCCCGGCCGACGCCACCCCCGCCGACTACCGTCTGACGGTCGAGCACAACCGTGACATGGCCCCCAGCTCCGTCTCCACGAGTGTGCGGGCGGAATGGCGGTTCCGGTCGGGGACCACGGCGACCCGGAAGGCGCTGCCGCTGTACGCGGTCCGTATGTCGCCGAAGCTGGACGAGTGGAACCGGGCCGAGGCCGGCCGGGGGCTCGACATCCCGGTCCTGATCCAGCGGACGCCCGGCGCCCCGGTGTCGCCCGTCCGCGTCTTCACCACCGAGGTCTCCTTCGACGAGGGGAAGACCTGGCAGTCGGTGCGGGTCAAGGGCTCCGGCATGGAGCGCACCGTGACCGTGGAGCACCCGCGCCGCGCCGCGGGCGGCTCGGTCAGCCTGCGCGTCCACGTCGAGGACGCGGCGGGCAACTCCTTCAAGGAGACCGTCATCAAGGGCTACCTGCTCAAGTAGCCGTCTTCGCGGAGCAGCCGCGTCCTCGAGTGACTGCTTCCGCGAGTGGCGCAGCCCGGCCGCAGCGGCCGGACGAACGGGGTCAGGGCCCGCCGGACACGTCCGGCGGGCCCTGTACCTGTGCGTTTCGGCGTCCGCGGTGCTCAGAGCCAGTCGCGGCGCGCCGCGTGCCAGCCCAGCTGCATACGGGTCGCGACGCCCGCCAGGCTCATCAAGCCCTGGATGCGTCGCTGGACGGTGCGCTTGCTGACCCGCAACTGCCCGGCTATCGCCTCGTCCGTCATGCCGGCGACCATCAGGGAGAGCAGGTGCCGGTCCTCCCCGACCGGCGAGGCGGCATCCGTGGTGCCGGCGCCGCCGATCTGGCCCTCCTCGGTCACCCGGAGCGGGGCACCGATCTCCCAGTGGTGTTCGAACAGGGCGATGAGCGCGTCCAGCAGGCTGCTCTCCCGTACCACCGCGGCCCGGAGTTCCCGGGGGTTGCCGGACGTGCCCGAGGGGGCCAGCGGCAGGATGGCCACCGAGCGGTCGGCGATCGCCATCCGCAGCGGCAGCAGAGGCACCGCCCGGGCGACCTCTCCGGCGCACACGCCCTTGACGACGTAGTCCACCGAGTCGGGGTCGTCGAAGTACGCCTGCTCGTACAGGGCCCGGTAGAGCACGCCCCGGTCCAGCGCGTCGAACTCCTCCTGATTGCTCTCCGGGGACATGGCCACGTACTGGGCCTTCACGAACCACATCATCTCGCGGCCGGCGCCGTGCTGGAGCTGGCGCAGATGCTGGCGCAGTGCCGCCGCGCCGATGATGATCTCGACGGCCTCGCCCGTGCTCCGGGCCCATGCGCTGCGGCGATGTGTCTCCGCCAGTTCGTAGACGGCGGCCCGGGTCTGCTCCAGGGCGTCGAAGTGGCGTTGGAGCCGGGGCATGAGGGCCATCTGCGGCGGCACGGCCGTGAACCATTCGGGACTGTCCTCGACCGCCGACGCCAGGCCCTTGTCCTCCAGCGCGCACAGCAGCAGCCGCGCGGTCACGACGTCGAGGTCCGAGCGGCCGGAGATGTCCTGAGCGGACGCCGTCCCGGTGGCGACCAGAAGGCGGTACACCTCGCTCTCGTCGGCCGTCAGCCCCACCGTCTCCAGCATGTCGTCACCTTTCTCACCAGTCGGGCCGCCTCCGCCCGGGTTCCCGCGCGGAGAACGCGGGTGTCCCGGCGGATGATTTCACCACCCCTCGCAACCAGGCACCACGACGGCTGCCACCGGCGATCTGGTTCACCATGACGGGGCGGTGCCGTCAGCACATCCGGTGGACCCGGGCTGGGCCGCTCGAGTGTCACAGACTGTGGGCCACGGGGTGGCGAGGTTCGTACAGCGTCAGTTCGCCGCCACCGGGCAGACGCACCGCCGTCACCCTGCTCCCGCACTGGTGCGGTGGACACCGTGCAGGGCGCAGATCGGGATCGGTCCCCAGCGGCCGTGCTTTCCTGGGCAGATCCGGAGGAGCCCGTCCGAGGGATTCCTCTGGATTTCGCTTGATTCCCCCGGCCTTGCGCTGGGTTCCCGACCTCAGTCGGCACCCGGGCGAGGGTCTGGCCGCGGAGGGCCGCTCCGAGGACTCGGACGGCGGCAGGCCGCGCATCCCTCGTCACCAGAGTTGATCTGGGGCAGGGACCCAGCTCCGACCCCCGTGCCGGCAAGCCTCCAATGGAGTGACTCGTCCCCGATCGAACGAGTTTGAAATCCGCCGCCAGCTGTCCGTCGCATGCAACCGGCCGTATCGGAACGTCAGTTCGCGGATTGCCTCGAAATAGCCGTGACGCCTTCGAATCCGGCGCGTTTTTTAGAGCACCAGTGCCACTGCGACCCCCAGACGGAGGACACCGTGTATCCCGTTCCCGCCCCTGTGCGCCGGACTCTCGGATTCGAACAGCAGCAGCCCACCACTGGTCTTTCCGTCGTTGCCGTGCGGTGTGCCGGCGACCTCGCTCGCCGCGGGGCACAACCGGATACGAGGTGGGTGGCATGAGCGAGCCCACGGATGGAGCCCAGGCGGGAAGCGACGTTCCGGCGCCGAGGTCCGCCCCGCTTCCACTGCCACCGGCCGAGGTGCCGGCCGGCCCGCAGGACGGTGATGTGGCCGACGATTTGGAGGAGACGTACTGGTCGGTCCACGACGGCGCTTCTGCCAATGCCACCGTGTACCAGGTCCTCGCCCGCCTGCCCAAGATCACCCGGCTGATCGGGCGGCTCGCCTGGCAGGCCGACCGTGCGGCGACCACGGTGGTCATCGCCTGCCAGCTCACCTCAGCCGCCATGAGTGCGTTCGGTCTGCTCGCCTCGGTCGCTGTCCTGCAGCACCTGTTCTCCCAGGGCCCGACCCCCGACCGCGTGCGCGCCGCCGTCCCGCAGATCCTGGTCGTGGTCGGGTTCCTGGCCGCCCGTACGCTGCTGGACACCGCCGTGGCGGTCGCTCAGGCACGGATCACCCCCAAGATTCGTACCGCGCTCGAATGCGAGTTCCTCCGGCTCACCGCTCACGTCCGCCTGGAAGCCGTCGAGGACTCGACGTGGCATGACGAGGTCTACCCGGCGAATGACCGCGGCCTGTTCTACGCACGCCAGATCGTCGGGCAGGTCATCTCTCTCGCCTCGGCCGCCCTCGCGCTCATCGGCACCGCCGGAGTTCTCAGCATCCTGCACCCGGCCTTGTTGCCGCTGCTCTTGCTGTCCGTGTTTCCCGTGGGCGTGGCGGCCATCCGCAGCGCCCGGGCCCGCTTCCACTCCTTCAAACGGTGGAACGCGCTGCAGCGACGGGTGCGGGTGTTCTCCTGGCTGCTGATCGACGTGGACGCGGCTCCGGAACTGCGCGTGGACACCGCCCAGGGCGCGCTGCTGGACGAGCACCATCGGCTGACAACGAAGATCGCGGAGGAGGACACGCGGTTGGGTGTGCACGCAGCGCTGATCAACCTGGCCGGGCGGGCGGTGGGCGGCATCGGCACCGGCATCACCTACACCGTGCTGGGATCGATGCTGATCGCCGGATGGCTGCCTCTGCAGGCCGGGGCCGGTGCCGTTCTGGCGATCCAGGCCGGGCAGTCCGCGCTGACGCGGCTCGTCGACGTCGCCCATCTCGTCTACGAGCACGCCCTGTGGGTCGACGACCTCCTCGCCGTGCAGGAGCACTCCCGCAAACTGCTCCAGCGCGAAACCGGACAGTCGGCACCCCAGCAGGTGAAGACGATCACCGCCAGGGACGTGCATTTCACCTACCCGGGCAAGAGCGAAGTGGCGCTGAACGGAATCTCCCTGACCCTGCATGCCGGGCAGACGGCGGCGTTCGTCGGTCTCAACGGCTCCGGCAAGAGCACCTTCGCCAAACTCCTGGCCGGCCTGTACGAAACGGGGCAGGGCAGCGTGTGCTGGGACGGCGTCGACGTGCGGGAGATGGACGCGGCATCGCTGCACCGGCAGGTCGCCTGCGTGCTCCAGGAACCGGTGCGTTTCCCATTCAGCGCCCTGTCCAACATCACCATCGCCACCGGCACCCTGGACCGGGCCGACCCTCAGCGGGCGATGGACGCCGCGCGGGCGTCCGGCGCCGACCAGGTCATCGCCGCCCTGCCTGAACAGTGGCAGACACTGCTGTCGAAGCGGTTCAAGGGAGGCCACCAGCCCTCAGGCGGGCAGTGGGCGAAACTCGCCGTGGGCCGGGGCCTGTACAAGAAGGCGCCGCTGCTGATCCTGGACGAGCCCACGGCCAGCATGGACCCGCCCTCCGAACACGCCGTCTACGAGGCCGTGCTCCGGGGTCGGCTGCGCGACGACCAGATCACCATCATGATCTCCCACCGGCTGGCGAGCGTCGTCGACTGCGACCAGATCCATGTCTTCGACGAGGGCCGTATCACCGAATCCGGCACCCACGACGAACTCATGGCCCAAGGCGGCGCCTACGCGGCCATGTTCACCCTCCAAGCCGCCGGCTACCAGCCCCGCACCGTCACCGAGGAGGTCGGCACGTGACGGCCGCCCGCGCTCGCCCGGCCGACCCCAGCCCCCGCAGAAGGACCCCCGCCGTGCCGCCCGCCCTGAGCTAGGTCAACAACCTCGTCCACACCTACCTCGCACGCCATCCCGAGGAACGCCCGCAGCCTCAGGGCCTGTTGACGTTGCTGGAGGAGACGGCAGCCGATCTCACGAGCCGAGCCACCCTGCCCGGGCACATCACGTGCAGCGCGGTCGTCATCGACCAGGAGCTGCGCGTCCTGCACATACCCCAAGGCCACCGGTCTGGTCCTTGCCCCTGGCGGCCACGTCGAGCCCGGCGACCGCACTCTGCTCGCCACCGCGTTGCACGAGGTACGTGAAGAGGCCGGTCGGATTCTGCTCGACGATCAAGCTGCACCCGGCCGAGGACCCCGCTCACCTCGGTGCGCGTGACCACTCGCGGCGGAGTCGGGTCTTGCGTGACCTCGGCCGGACCACTCCTGGGTGAAGAACTCCTTGTGCCCGCATGTCAGAGATGGCCTGGCTGTCTCGTCTCAGGCTGTGAATGCAGGTTCTGAGAAGAACCCGCCTCGACAACAAGGAGCAGATGATGAGTGAGGAGAGCACGCACCAGGAGGTCGCGCTGATCACCGGGGCGAACAAGGGGATCGGCCGTGGCGTTGCCGAGCAACTCGCCGCGCTGGGCATGGCGGTCGTGATCGGGGCCAGAGACCCGCTGCGCGGCGAGGAGGCCGCTGCGGCGGTGCGCGCGGCCGGCGGCAATGCACGCGCGGTCACCTTGGACGTCACTGACCAGGCCACCGTCCAAGAGGCCGCGAAGCAGCTCGAGGAGCGCTTCGGTCATCTCGACGTACTGATCAACAACGCCGGAATCACCGGCTCCGGACAGGTGTCGCCCGAAGACGCCCACGATCAGGTCCCCAGCTCCGTCGACCTGGACATGGTCCGGGCGGTGTTCGAGACCAACGTCTTCGGGGTGATCCAAGTGACCAATGCCATGCTGCCGCTGTTGCGGCGGTCACCAGCGCCCCGCGTCGTCAACGTCAGCAGTCACGCCGCGTCGCTGACTCTCACCAGCGATCCGGGCGGCCCCTTCACGGCACTGCTGCCGTCCGCCGCGTATTCGCCGTCCAAGACCGCGCTGACAGCCTTGACCGTGCAGTACGCCAATGAGCTACGGAGGGACGGCATCCTGGTCAACGCGGTCGCCCCCGGCTTCGTCGACACGGACAGCAACAACCACACCGGGTTCCTCACGGTCGCGCAGGGCGCCACATCCGTGGTGCGCCTGGCCATGCTCGGCACGGACGGACCGACCGGAGGGTTCTTCAGCGAGGAGGGTCAAGTGCCCTGGTGATGGTGGCCCCGGACAGCTGCGCTGTATCGGTCCGGCTTCCCCTCCGCACGATCGGAAGCGGGGCCCCTTGTTCGGTCCTGCTTCAGCGAAAGGACGCATCTGCAGGGGGTGTGGGCTCGACGGTCGAACGTGCGAGTGGAGCCGGAACAGGTCCGTACACCAGGGCCGATCAAGGTACGTACAAACAAGGAGTATCCGGCGTGACGAAGACAGAAGAGTTCCAGGAGTTGCGGCCGCTGCTGTTCTCGATCGCCTACCGGATCCTGGGCAGTGTGAGCGAGGCAGAGGACGCGGTCCAGGAGACATGGCTGCGCTACCAGGCCGCCTCCACCCGGCCCGTGTCGGCCAGGGCGTTCCTGTCGACCGTGGTCACCCGGATCTCGATCGACGTGCTGCGCTCGGCCCGTGTCCGGCGGGAGGAATATGTCGGACCGTGGCTCCCTGAACCGCTGCTGACCGACCCGTACGAGGATCCGGTGCGGTCGGCGGAGCTGGCGGACTCCGTGTCGATGGCGGCCCTGCTCCTGCTGGAGCGGCTCACCCCGCTGGAGCGCGCGGTCTTCGTGCTGAGGGAGGTGTTCGCCTTCGGCTTCCCGGAGATCGCATCGGCCGTGGGACGGTCGGAAGCGGCATGCCACCAGCTCGCGGTGCGGGCACGCCGTCACATGGATGCGGGCCGGGTCCGGTTCGAGGCGGACCGGAAGGAACGCGAGAAACTCGCCGAACGCTTCTTCGACGCCTTCCGCGAAGGAGACGTCGACGGGCTGACCGAGCTGCTGGCCGCCGACGTTCACATGATCGGCGACAGCGGCGGCAAGGCCCCGCAGTTCAAGCCCGTCATCCTTGGCGCCGAGAACGTCCTCCGGGCGCTGGCGTCGTTTGTCCGGCTGGTGATCAGGAGCGGTGGCGTTGTCGAGCCGCAGCAGGTGAACGGCCAGCCGGGCTCGATCTTCCGCGACCGAGATGGCCAAGTCCTCAGCACCTGGGCACTTGACGTACTCGATGGGCAGATCCAGACGATCTGCACGGTGAACAACCCCGACAAGCTCGGGCACGTCGGCCCTGTGGCGGACGCCTGGCAGGCCCTCCGCGAGGCGAACCAGGCACACCGGCCCGCGGATTGACCGAGGAACAGACCGCGCTCCAGGGCTGGGATGCCTGGGCTGCTGCTTGAGCTCAGGCGACCGAGGCAGCGCCGGAGCCGGTGACAGGGATCTGCTTCGCGCGCGGCTGGTGACACGAACCGCGCCGACGCGGTGACAACCGCCGCGCCTGTCTACCCCATCCGGAGACCAAACTTCGCCGGTCTGCTGCGTAACCGCGAGCGACTACCGGCCACAGCCGACGCCGTGACCGGGCGAAGCCGGGACCCTACCCTCCGACGCGGGGGGTGACCAGCCCAGGGCCCCAGATAGCCCCCGGGACGGAAGGTTGGACGAGGTTTATTGACAAGTAACCCCCCAGATACACAAATCCCCCCCCCCGGCACCGCGACG
>NZ_JBHXSK010000038.1:0-11099 GCF_042716195.1 Streptomyces sp. NPDC058683 | reverse complement strand
GGCTGCCCCCCCCCAACACCCCCCACACCCCCCGCCCCCCCCCCCACCACCCACCCCCCGCCCTCCTCGCGGGGGTGCCCCCCCCCCGCGCGGCCGCTCGGCGGCCGCCCCCCACCCCCCCCCCCCGGCGTAACCCACCCCTCCGCAGACTTATGCGCACGGTCAGGACTCTGTCGACGAGTTGTCTGACGAAGAACGCGCCGAGATCGACCAGGCCACCGCCCTGGACCGACGCGTCCGCGCCCGCGTCGTCCACCTGGGCCTGCCCCGTATCCGCCAGGAAGCCGGGGCGAAAGTCCGGGTGTGCCTGCGCCGGCTCGCCGAGAACCACGCAGTCGAGTGGGTGACAGTGAACCCGCGCGTGCGCGGTCGTCGTGGAGTTGGTTTGCGCACCTGTGGCCCAGGACGCCTCTCCGCGCTGTCGAGCTGGGCCGACGGTCAGGGCACGATGTAGTCGGCGGCGCGGAACAGTTCGTACCATTCTGCACGGGTCAGTGGTACGTCCGATCCGAGGGCGGAGTCCGCGACGCGCTGCGGTGTGGTCGTGCCGATGACCACCTGCATCCGGGCCGGGTGGCGGGTGATCCAGGCCGTCGCGATGGCAAGGGACGGCACACCGTACTTCGCCGCCAGGCGGTCGATGACGGCGTTGAGCTCGGTGTGGCGCTCCGAGCCGAGGAACGGTCCGTCGAAGAAGCCGGTCTGGAACGGTGACCAGGCCTGCACGGTGATGTCGTGGAGTCGGCAGTAGTCCAGGAGCCCGTCGTCACGGCTGACCGACTGGTCCAGGCCCTGCATGTTGGCCGCGACGCCTTGCGCGACGAGCGGGGCGTGCGTGATCGACAGCTGAAGCTGGTTCACCACCAGCGGCTGACTGACGTGGCGGCGCAGCAGATCGATCTGCCGCGGGGTGTGGTTCGAAACGCCGAAAGCCCGTACCTTGCCCGCCGTGGCAAGGTCGTCGAAGGCACGCGCGACTTCTTCGGGTTCGACCAGGGCGTCGGGACGGTGCAGCAGCAGGATGTCGAGGTAGTCGGTGCCGAGAGCCTCGAGCGAACCGTCCACTGACTCCACGATGTGTTCGTAGGAGAAGTCGAAGTAAGGGCCTTCGCGGACGATGCCCGCCTTTGACTGGATGATCAACTTTTCACGCTGCGAGGAGCTCAGCCGCATCGCCTCGGCGAAACGGCGCTCGCAGCCGTGCAGCTCGCTGCCGTACACGTCGGCGTGATCGAGGAACGTGATGCCGGCGTCCATGGCGGTCGCGAGGAGTTCGCGCACCTCAGCGTCGCTCTTGTCCTGGATGCGCATCAGGCCGAGCACGATGTTCGGGACGACCATGTCGGTGCCGGGCAGTTTGAACGTCTTCACGATCGGGTCCTTGTCCGTAAGTGGGTATTCGGTGCCGGTGCCGGTACCGGGCGCCTCAGGCCGCCGACAGGCGCGAGATCTGCTCGGGGGTGAGCTCGACGTCGGTGGCGGCCGCTGAGTCACGGATGCTTTCGGGGCGAGAGGACCCGGGAATCGGGACCACCACGGGCGCGAGGGCAAGCTCCCAGGCCAGGGTCACGCGGTAGACACTGACGCCCACCTCGTCCGCGACTTCGCGGAAGGCGGCGTGCTGCGCAGAGAGTTCGGGCGCGTTCGATATGCCGCCCAGTGGGCTCCAGGGCAGAAACGCGATCCCTAGTTCGGCGCAGTGTTCCAGCTCGCGCAGACTGGAGCGGAACCTGGGCGAGAACTGGTTCTGGACCGAGTCGAGACGACCGCCCAGGATCTCGTTCGCCTCGTCGATCTGCTCCACGGTCGCGTTCGAGATGCCTGCCATGAGGATCACGCCCTCGTCGAGCAGGTCAAGGATTGCACCGATCGAATCGGCGTACGGGACGCGCGGATCGGGGCGGTGGAACTGGTAGAGGCCGATCGCCTCGACGCCCAGGCGCTTGGCCGACTCCTTGGCGGCCCGCTTGAGATACGCCGGATCGCCGTTCACGGTCCAGCTGCCGTCGCCGGGCCGCAGATGACCGCCCTTCGTCGCGACGAGCACGTCGTCGGCTCCCCGGCCGTACGTGCGCAGAGCCTGGGCGATGAGCTCCTCGTTGTGTCCGACCTCGCCGGCGTCGCGGTGATACGCGTCCGCTGTGTCGATGAGCGTGACACCGGCGTCGAGCGCGGCGTGGATCGTCGCGATCGATCTGCGGGCGTCGGGGCGGCCCTCGATGGACATCGGCATGCCGCCGAGCCCGATCGCCGAAACCGTTTGTCCGCCGATCGTGCGTTGCTTCATCGGACGTCTCCTCCGGGTGTGGAAGACAGGTGGTCGAGGTCTTCTCGTACGGAAGGCCTTCCTGGCCGAGCCTAGGAATCGATGATTCAGCAGTCCAATATTTGTTGGTCATGGCATTGAGAAATGAAATCGATAAATATATCTGCGCCCGATGCGATACGTGCTCGCGCTTGCCGACGAGTGTCACTTGACCGGGGCCGCGGAACTAGAAGACATGCGGCAGTCGGTCCTGTCGGGAGGCAAGGGGCCTGGCTGTTGATGCCGGTGTGCAGGGCGGCAGCGTTGCGGGGGCGGTGCGGACAGCAGGTTCGTCTGAGTGGGTCGACGGGTGGTGGGTAGGGGGGAGGGTTTTTGGTCATGCAGTGGGTGGTGGGTTTTGTCGGTGACCCGGTCGGTGGCGAGGGTGCAGGGGAACCCGCTGGCGGCGCATCCTGGTCGGCGGGAGGTCTGCTGGTAGACCCGCACGCCGTCGTTCGGCCTGAGGGTGTTGACTTCCAGCACACCGCTACCCGGGGGACGTGCACCGTGCCTGAGGGGAAGCTTCTTTTGCCGGTCCCTACCGGCAGGCCCGCGATCGGTGCGGTGCGACCGGTGCGAAGGTCGATGGGGATGAGTTGCGGGAGCCGGACGTGGTGACGGCGTGCA
This sequence comes from Streptomyces sp. NPDC058683, assembly GCF_042716195.1. NCBI lineage: Bacteria > Bacillati > Actinomycetota > Actinomycetes > Kitasatosporales > Streptomycetaceae > Streptomyces > Streptomyces sp. NPDC058683. Next base: position 8,167 of record NZ_JBHXSK010000038.1, on the reverse strand, counting down.
CCTCGTCGTCCCTGGCGGACGCGGTGACGGCGAGCACAGCACCGCTGCGACAAAGTCTTCTGCATGTTCGACTTCCGCCGGGAAGGCTGGCCGCCGCCACTTCGGCGCGCTGGCGTCCCGGCGGTTCGCCTCCGATGCCGGCGCACGCGTGAAGTGGCCGTGGGGGAGTGGCACGCATGCCCTTGGTCTGCTGCTGTGGCGGACCGCTTACGACGCCGGGATCGTCGTCGACGAAGTTCCCCTGGCCGACGTCATGCGTTACTGCGACCCCGCATCGCCCCGCGCCGGTGAGGCCGTGACATCAACTCGCGAACGAACACCCCCACATGCGCCCGGCCGGTGACAAGCGGATCGACACCCTCCCGCTCGCACAAGCCCAGGTACTCCGCCGTGTCCCAGGTCCGTGGATGAAGCCGGGCTGCATGATCACCCAGGCGGATTCCCACTAACTTCTAGTGTGCGCGGGCGCTTCAGGTCCGGCGGCAAGTCGTCGAGCATATTTTTGTGTGACTGGGCGCTGTAGTCGGTTCTGGCCGCGCTTGTGTGATGGCTGCGGTTGATGCTTCTTCTGCCCCTGTCCCTGCCCTTGCCTCGTCGAGCGGGTAGTTCACGGGGTTACGGCCAGAACGGGCCCCGTGTTGGGTGGCCGAGGAGGGATCTGTCACCGTGCGTTGCGGAGTCGGAGAAGGTGTGCGGCAGTCAGCGCAACAGCACGGTCCTCGTCGTGCGACAGTTCCACGAGGGCGCGTGATGCCGTCGTTCCCGGAATGTCCGCGAGTGCCTGGGTCAGTCTCCCGCGTGCAGGTGCCTTGGTGGTGTCGTCGGCGAGGTGGTCGACGAGCCTGGTGGCGATCTGGTCCGCTGTTGCGGTGTCGCTGGCCAGCACGCTCAGTGCATCGGCTGCGTCGGTGTCGTTCCTTCCCTCCATGATCATGTCGATGAGCGCCGGGACCGTATCGGCCACACCACGTGTACCGAGCGCCAAGGCCGCATGCCCGCGGACCACGGCGTCGGGGTTCGCAAGGGCATCCCGCAGCTGCGCGGTAGCTTCATCGCCAGGCATCTCGACGAGGGCTTGAACGGCACGTTCCCGCACCGCGGCCAGTGGTGAGCTGAGGCCCTCCGCCAGCAGCGCCTGGGCGCTGTCGTCCGATCGCGCAAGCGCCCATCGCAGGGCCCCTGCGACGTTCGGCTCCGTCTCGCTGAGTGCCGCCTCGACCAGGGCCTCCACCGGCACCTCGTCGCCCGCGGAGAGGACCGCGCGCTGACGCGCGTCGGCGCTCTTGGACCCCAGTGCTTGGAGGAGCGCAACGATCTGGAGGACGTCCTCCCAGCCGACGGGGTCCGCGGCATGGATCCGGCGGAGTTGCGTGAGCAGCTCGGTCTCGGCCGCGATGCGGTCGCGCGTCTGACGGATGAGGTCGCCGACGAGCGTCGAGGGCGTGAAACCGGGATCGTCGAGCGCGCGTCCGATCTCACGCAGCGACAGGCCCAGTGACCGCAGGCTCTCGATGTGGAAGATCCGCCGGATGTCCTCCGCGGAGTACTCCCGATAACCGGATCCCGTACGGCCCGAAGGCCGCACCAGGCCGAGGGATTCGTAGTGCCGGAGCATGCGGGCACTGACCCCGGACCGTCTCGACACCTCACCGATCAGCACAGTTCTTATCGTCCGTCCTTGGGGCACCGGTGAGGGCCACGACGCGCTTGGCCTCCTCGACCGCCGACTCGAATCCGGCGTCCGGGTCGCGCAGCAGCCTTTGGGTGGCGAGCGCGTGCGCACGCACATGCGGGTCAGGGACCGTCGTCGCAGCATGCAGAGTCGGCACGATCACTTCACCCAGCGCGACCAGCGCCTGGCTCAGACTCAGCTGTGTCTCCTGCTCACCGCGCCCGAGTTGTGTTGCCAGCACCGTGGCCAGGGCGGACTCCTCGCCTCCCGGCACGAGCACGACCGCGGCCCGCCAGGCGCTCCTGGCCACCTCGTCGTCGGCGTCGGACAACAGTGCCTGTGTGATCGCCGGCCATGCCTGCCGGTCCCCGATCTTGGACAGTGTGTGCAGCGCCTGGCTGCGTGCCTGCGCACGTTCCGAGCGGACTTCGCGGAGCAGCTCGGGGAGCGTCTGGGACATCGGGTGGCGGGTGAGCGCCCAGGTCAGCATGTCTCGGACGAAGAACTCGGGCTCGATCGCGCATCGCTCGATGAGCTTGTCGACGAAGCGCGGGTCAGGTGCCGTCCCGACCGCCAGAGCTGCCCGCAGTCGTACAGACGAACGCCTGTCCTCCAGCCCCTGGAGCGCTCGTTTCGCATCCGTGTCCTGTCTCGGCATGGTCATCGGGACCACCTCCCTGGGAAGCAGTGAAGACCTTGTCACCGTGTCAAGGTCAATCGGGCTCGGCTGCCCGATCTCGAGTCACTGGGAGGGTGCCCCCGGCGTGCTCCAGCTGGTCCGGCTCCGGTTGCTCGGTGATCGCGGAGCGAGATCCTCGTGGGTGGCCATGGCGGGCATCCTCGCTGGTGGTGGCGGCGCGTGCCCGCCACGGAACGTCCCCGCCTCCGGGGGAAGCTAGCGGGCAGCGGATCAAGATGCGTTTGCTCCTTCGAGCAGTGGTGACTGAGCGCCGTAGGTGGTTGTGGCCGCGCTTCTGTGATGGCTGCGTCCAATGCGCGGGCGGGCTGTTCGTCGTCGGGAAGATCAATGCCAGTCTTTGTCCCGTTCCCCTGGTGACCTGATCGAACTACGGTGCCGCTCATGGACTGGGGGACACTGCTCAGCACTGCCGTCGGCGCCGTATGGGGGGGCGGCTCGGCCTTGATCGCTGACCATGCGCGATCCCGTCGTGAGCAAGCGAACCGCATGCACGACACCCTTCGGGATCTCTACAGCACGTACCTTGCCGCTCTGAACGACAGCTCGTCCGTCTTGCGCGTGAATCATCCTGAGGGGGAGCGATACGGCGGCGCGATACCAGGCGGCTCTGGATGCCTTTCGCGACGCCTCGGTACTGACGCAGCGGTACAGGATCGCCCTACAAGCCCCGCCGACGGTTCAAGAGACGTCCGACCCGGCGTACAGAATGCTTCGGCAATGGCGCGGCTTGCTCGACACGCACCCCGGACTCTCTCTGTCGTCGTCGGAGTACCTCGAAGGACTGGAACGGTTTCGCCAAGCCCGCAAGGATCTTCAGGCCGGCCTGCGTGCGAGCCTCAATGCCGCACGCGGGTAAGCCCATGCCACCCGGCCGGCCAACTACATGACTCGGTTCGGTCGTTCCCGCGCTGGCATGACGACGACGGCAGGGGGCAAACGACTTCATCGTCGATACCAGTGCAGGCTCCGTCACTGATGTGGCCGCGCCCGTGATCAGCGCGGCCGGCTGGCAGTGAGCAATCGTCAAGACGTGTGGATGAGCTGAGGGGAAATCGGGTTGCGATCCCCGCGTAGCAGGCCGAACGATTGCGCCTTGTGATGACTGCCGATGAGAAGCCGCTGTTCGATGCCGTCAGGCCGGTCGCGTTGGTGACCGGCGTCGGCCGGTCCGTCGGAATCGGTGCGGGGATCGCTTGCCGACTGGCCGAGTCAGGCTGGAATGTCGCCTTCACGTACTGGACGCCGTACGACGCGCGCATGGCCTGGGGCGTCGAGGCTGACGCCGCGGACACCATCGCCAAGGCGCTGGAGGAACGGGGCGCCGAGACGGTGGCGGTCGAGGCGGACCTTGCCGATCCTGAGGCCCCCGGGCGAGTCCTTGACCAGGCTCAGGGCCGTCTCGGCGACATCACCGCGTTGGTGATGTGCCACTGTGAGTCGGTGGACTCCGGCTTGCTCGACACCACTCTGGAGAGCTTCGACCGCCACTTCGCCGTCAATGCGCGTGCCACCTGGCTGCTGATCCGTGAGTTCGGCCGTCGCTTTGACGGGACTCCAGGAACCGGGCGCGTGATCGCCCTCACCAGCGACCACACCGTCGGCAACCTGCCCTACGGGGCGAGCAAGGGTGCACTCGACCGCATCACCCTGGCCGCTGCCCGCGAACTCGCCCACCTGGGGATCACCGCCAACGTGATCAACCCGGGCCCGGTCGACACCGGCTGGATGTCCGACGACATCCGCGACCACGTACTGCGCCAGACACCGCTGGGACGTCTGGGCAGCCCGCAGGACACCGCTCACCTGGTGGACTTCCTGTGCTCACCGCAGGGCCAGTGGATCAACGGCCAGCTGCTGAAGAGCAACGGCGGTCTCGCCGACTGACCGGCCGGCCCGACTTCGGGGCCTCCGGCCGCTCAACGAGGACACCGTTCCCGAAGCGGGCCCCCGCCCGGACGAGCGACACCAGGTGAGCACCGGTGATCGCACGCCGCCGGACCTGGGCGGACTCAACGAGCTTGAACACCATCGCCAACGCCTTCGTCGCGCCTGGTTGTGCGGACTTCGGCAGGCAGTTCGTGATGTTCCGGGCTTTGTGAACCCAACACCTCTGATGCCTCGCGGCGGGGAACACCTCGGCCAGGCCGTCACGCCGCCCAGGAAGCCACGGCCCGGAGCACTGCCCGGCAGAGTCGAGCAGTGGGAACGCGATCGTCACGGGCACTCGTCCGACCGCATCACCGTCGAACACGCCCTAGCCGATCACAAACGCTGGAAGCAGCTGACGCGCTGGACCCACCGCCGCGACCGCTTGCCCGACACCTACCGCGCCATCGCGGGCCTCGTCTCCGACCGGAGCGTCATGACCTGAAGCAGGCCGTGAGCAGACAAAACACGCCTCACTCGCTATCACGCACCAACTCGTTTGAGAGCGTCGTAGGGTGGTGCGTCAGAGGTATGTGGCGGGGGTCGGTGTTCGGGGTGTCCGGGGATACGCCCGGGGATCCCTTCCGGGACGTGAGCCGGGCCGGCGGCGGTCCGTGAGTTCCTCTACTGGGTGAGGAACGTTGGTGGGCGATCGGTGAGTTCGGGTGTGCGCTACACGGCCTTGGGCTTGTCGAGCATGCTGCCGACGTTGTGGTAGAATACCCGATTCTCGACGATCTTGCCGTCCTTGAGGGTGAATTGTTCGATGAAGTGGGTCAGTTCTCCGGTCGCGACGTCCGTGATGCCGACGCACGCCGCGACGCGGTCGCCGTCGGCGATGGTGTAGTGCACCGTGATCTTGGATACGTCGAGGTAGTTCGGCAAGATCTGGGCGAGGCCGAGGAATTCGTCTTTGCCGTGGTAGGCCTTCCCGAAGGGCAGGAACACCGGCTCGATGACCGCGACGTCCTCGGACAGGTAGGAGAAGACTCCCTCGACGTCGCCGTTGTTCGCCGCTGCGAACATGGCTTCGACGATCGCGCGGTTCTGCTCGGTCGGTGATGTGGCTGCGGACATGGTGTTTCTCCTCTGGGGCGCAGGCTCTCGTTGGTCGAGAACCTCGTTGGGGTCCGGTGTTCGGGCTGGTTGAGGCACACGCGCTGATGCTGGGTTCAGCGGTCGATCGTGGACTCGTTGAAGTCGTCGTGTCGGGCGCCGGTGGCCGGCGTGAGGGTGTCGAGCCGCCTCAACTGGCCGGCGGTCAGGATGACGCCGTCGGAGGCGGTGTTCTCCTCGACGCGGGCGACGCGCCGGCTGCCGGGGATCGGGGCGATGTCCCCGCCCTGGGCCACCAGCCAGGCCAGCGCGATCTGGGCCGGGGTGGCACTGGCCTCGGCCGCGATGTTCCGTACTTCCTCCACGAGCTGCAGGTTCTGGTGGAAGGCCTCGCCGATGAAGCGCGGATTGGTCTTGCGCCAGTCGCCGTCGGGGATCTCCTCCGGCGTGCGGATCTCGCCGGTCAGGAACCCGTGCCCGAGTGGCGCGTAGGGGACGAGGCCGATGCCCAGCTCGCGCAGCAGGGGCAGCAGTTCGGTCTCGACGTCGCGGGTCCACAGTGAGTACTCGGTCTGCAGGGCGGCGATCGGGTGCACGGCGTGGGCGCGGCGGATCGTGTCCGGAGAGGCCTCGGACAGGCCGATGTGCAGGACCTTGCCTTCGGCGACCAGCTCGGCCACGGTGCCGATGGTGTCCTCGATGGGGGTGTTCTGGTCGACCCGGTGCTGGTAGTAGAGGTCGATCCGGTCGGTGCGCAGGCGCTTCAGGGAGCCCTCGACGGCGGTGCGGATGTTGGCCGGACTGCTGTCGAACAGGCCGGTCCCGTCCCCGGCATGGGACAGGATGCCGAACTTCGTGGCGAGGACGACCTGGTCGCGCCGGTCCTCCAGCGCCTGACCGACGATCTCCTCGCTGTGGTACGGGCCGTAGCTTTCAGCGGTGTCGATGTGGGTGACGCCGAGGTCGAGCGCGCGATGGACGGCGCGGATGGATTCGGCGTCGTCCAGGCCGCCGCCGGAGAGGAGGGTGCCGGCCATGGACATGGCACCCAGGCCGATCCGGGAAACCCGCAGGCTCCCCAGCATGGCGTGCTGCATCAGAGAACTCGTTTCTCGTCGAGAGTGTCGAAGGAGGGTGCATCAGAGGGATGTGGCGAGGGACGGCGTCCGCGGCATCCGGGCGCCGATCTCGATCTCGCCGACATCCAGCCAACATCGGTTCACGACATCCCGACAGGCACTGCGGAAAGGGGTACTCACAGGGACCCTTTCCGGGAGGAGGGCCGGACCTACCCTTGATCTCATGGACGAGAAGGAGGCCGCACGGGCGGCGGTCCGCGAGTTCCTCACCACTCGCGCCCGGGTCACCCCAGCCGACGCCGGCCTTCCTCCGCAGGGCACCCGCCGGCGGGTGAAAGGCCTGCGCAGGGAGGAGGTCGCGTTGCTCGCCGGGGTCAGCCCGGAGTACTACGTGCGGCTCGAACGCGGCCAGGCAACCGGGCCCTCCGCCGGAGTCATCGACTCAGTCGCCGGCGTCCTGCGTCTGGACGATGACGAACGCGCTCACCTCGACCGGCTGCTCGCCGCTCTGACCCCCGCAACCCGCAAGCGACGCCGCAGCGCAGCGAAAGGCCTGGTCACCCCCGGAATCCGGGTGCTGCTGGACTCTATGGACCACCTGCCCGCAGTGGTCTTCAACGGCCGGTTCGACATCCTCGCGGTCAACGCACTGGGGCGCGCACTTCTCGCACCCGTGTACGACCTGCCCGGACGGACGAACAGCGCCCGCTTCCTGTTCCTCGATGAGCCCAGGGCCCGGGACCTGTTCCCCGAGTGGGACGGGATCGCAGCCGACACCGTGGCGATGCTGCGCATCGAGGCCGGCCGCCACCCCGACGACCCCGACCTGACCGAACTGATCGGAGAACTCGCGACCCGCAGCACAGCATTCCGGACGCGCTGGGCGACCAACGACGTACGAACCGCCCGAGCCGGCGCGAAGACCTTCCGGCACCCACTCATCGGCGAGGTCACACTGCCCTACGAGACTCTCCGCATCGACGCCGTCTCCAGCCAGGTCCTCAGTGTCTACACCCCCCGGCCCGGCACCCCCGAAGCCGACGCGATCCGCCTCCTGGCCAGCTGGAACGCCGACGACCAGCCGACCAGCAATCCGACACCGGGAACGCGGCCGGAACCCCGAGGACTGACCTGATCTTTAGCCTGCGGCCGGTCGGTATCGACCCCGGCTGCTCATGGGGACAGCCCTTCGACGATCGATCCACTGGTCCGGGGAAGAAGATCAGGAACCAGGGGCCGTCTGCTGATCGGTGAGCGTTCTTCATCCTCGGTAGATCGGGTTCTCGATGTGGTGCCGGACGAGGATGGCCTGCATGATCGCGGTCGCTCGGCGGGGGCAGCAGCACAGCTCGGTCAGGACTTTCCAGGCCTTGAGGCGCGTTGGCGCGTTCGCCGGGGCGCGGATGCGGGCGTGTGCCCGGTTGACGGCTTTCTGCAGGGCCCACGGTTCGGCCGGTGGCGGTGGCGGTGGCGTTTGAAGTCGTAGTGCATTCTGGCGTCTGCCGAGGTCGTCAAGGACGCGAACGCCCGGACGTGGCCGGCAGCAGCGGGACGCTGGACCGGCTGGGCTGGTGTTGTCGGTGTGGCTGATGAGCCTGTTTCCCGGGTATCCGGAGGCCTGGAGGTGTTCGCGGCAGCGTGGTCCGTCAGGTGGCTTTGGCTGTCACGGTGTGAGGTGAGTTGTGGTGCTACCTCGGCTGCGACGCATTCGATGGCCTCCTTGGCATGTTCAGC
>NZ_JBHXSK010000037.1:0-130563 GCF_042716195.1 Streptomyces sp. NPDC058683 | reverse complement strand
TACCGGGACCGAGCCCCCTCGGCGTTGTGGGTGCGAGCGGTCAGCCGGCGATGGTGCCCTCGGCCTCGCCGGCGGCCTTCAGCGGGTCTCCGGGCAGCACCTCGGCGAGTTCGGCCGCCTCGGGGTCGCCGGCCGCGATCCGGGCTTCCTGGCCCAGGTTGCGGACCTCGGCCTTGCGGGCGAGCGCGGCCACCGCGGCGTTGAACTGCTCGATGGAGGTCGGCTCGTCCGGTCCCAGCAGGTACCGCTTGAGCTCGTCCCGGTCCACGGCCAGCGGATCGGCCGACGGATCGCGGACGGCGTCCAGCAGGGCGTCCAGTTCCTTGGCGCTGTTGGAGAGGATCACGGCGGCGCGTACGGCGGTGTTCGCCCGCTTGAACTCCTCCAGGCCGACTTCGGCGGAGTCGGTGACGGCGTACGGCTTGCCGCTCGCGATGAAGTCGGAGACGACGCTGGAAATGTCGGAGACCATCGCGTCGGAGACGTTGAAGCAGTCGTACAGGCGCGGTTCGGCGCCGGTGACGACCCGGTGCTCGTGGTCGGGGAAGGAACGCCAGTGGGCGTCGTTCCACTCGGCGCGCAGCCGGGCGATCTCCTCGTGCTTCTTCAGGTCGACGACGTCGTCCCGGCTGGCCTCGGCCTCGTCGCGCTTCTCGCCGCCGGTGCCGGTCAGCTCGGCCAGGCGGGTCTCGATACGGGTCAGCTCGGTCCGTGCCGCCGTCTGGGCGGCCGACTCGGCGGTGAAACGGGGGTCGGCGGCCCGCTGTGCGGCGGCCTTCTCGACGAGGGCGATGACGCGCCGGTGGGCGGCGCCGGCCTCGGCGCTGACGGTGCCGGTGAAGGGGTGCGGCTTATAGAGGACGCGGACCGGCGGGTCGGCCTTGACCAGCTTCTTCACGATATTCTCGCCGGCGAGCACGAGGGAGGTGTTGCCGGGGTTGCCGTCCCAGCCCTCCCAGGTGGGCGCGTAGAGGACGGTGGGGCAGCGTTCCTCGGCGGCGGGGACGCCCGGCCGGTTCTGGATGGGGGCCAGCTGCGGGCGGCCGACCTCGACGATGTCGTCGTCGCGGACGCCGACGTCGGCGATGGCGTAGCGGTCGCGGCCCGCGCGGCCGGCGGTCCACACCTCGTCGTAGACCTTGCTGAACGGGTTGACGCTGGCCAGCTTGTCGCTGTCGCCGTGGCCGATGAAGACGTGCTTCATGGTGGGGACGCGCAGCAGGTGGATGTTCTTGCCGACGTTGGCCGCGTAGAGGGCGACACGGACCGTGGAGAGGTCCAGGTTCATCAGGTGCACACCGCCGGGCACACAGATGACGGGGGCGGTGGTCGGGGCGAGGTTCTGCAGGATGACCCGCTCGCGCAGCAGGACCAGCGGGCGGGAGTCCAGCTGTTCCATGGTCTCCAGCCACATGTTGACCTGGTAGGCGGAGTCCTTGGAGCCGGAGAAGTACAGCACGGTCTCGGGCTTGTAGCGGCCCAGCCAGTCGTCGACGGCGGCCAGCACGGTGTCCGCGTTCGGCGGGGTCTTGCGGCCGCGCACGTACGGCATCAGCACCAGTACGTATCCGCAGCCCAGGGCGAGGGTGATCCCGATGCCGACGAAGCCGGCGACGGCGTTGTCCGTCATCGCCGAGACCAGCAGGCCCACGACGGCCGCGAGGTCGAGGTGGAGCATCTTCTCGGCGGAGCGGTCGAGCAGGCCGCGCGGCGGGGCGTCCGGGATGCGGATGCGGGACTTCAGGTCGACGTTGCGGGTGGCGACCGGCATCCGGCGGCGGTTGCGGATCAGGGTGACCAGTGCGCCGTGCGGGGCCTGCAGGCCGTAGAAGGCGATGAAGCAGGCGATCGCGCCGTAGAAGATCAGGTCGTTCGACAGGGACATCCGGGCCAGCAGCAGGATCAGCAGCAGCTGCCGGATCAGGAAGCGGATCGACAGACCGGCCCGGACCTTGCTCAGGCGGTTGATGAGGTAACTGCCCTTGCGGTGCAGGTAGTGGTCCGCCAGGTACGTGACGGCGGCCGCGGCCGCGAAGGCGTAAACGCTCGGGACGAGCGCGGCGATCATGAGCACGGGGAAGCCCAGCATCATGAGTGCCGCCGCGGCCAGCTCGGCCGCGCTGCCCACCCGGGCGACGCGAATAGCGGTGGATATCACGGAGAACCTTTTGCTGACAAAAAGGCCGGAATTTGACCTTGCGGACGATCTGGGAGGTTGTCGATCGGGAGTTTTTACGGTTCAGGCCCCTGTGATTGCTCCGCGAACGCGCAGCCACAGAGGCCTGAATTACACATGACTAATGGATGTTGATTATGCCACGCCGTCCTGTCGGTCCAGGACACTGGCCAGCGCCTGCTCGAAGCCGGTGGCCAGGCCTGCGGCGGCCGTCGGGTCCTGCTGGCGGACGTCGATGACATGGCCGGTGAGTTCGGACAGCAGCACGTCGAGGGAGGTGCGGGCGACGGCCTCGGAGGAGAGCAGCGAGCCCGTCGGCTCCTGGCCGAACGCCTTGGTGCGCATCGGGGTGGCGGTGCGCTCGGGGTTGACGCAGTTGACGCGGATGGCGTCGCCGGCCCACTCGTCGGACAGGGCCTGGGTGAGGTTCACCATGGCGGCCTTGGTCGAGGAGTAGAGGCTGTACTCGGCGCGGCCGCGGGTGTAGCTGCTGGAGGTGTAGAGCAGCAGCTGGCCGTTGGTCTCGGCGAGGTACTTGTAGCTGGAGCGGGCGATCTGCACCGGGGCCAGGTAGTTGACCTTCAGCGCCTCCTCGATGGTGGCGTTGTCGGTCTCGGCGAGCTTGCCGATGCGCAGCACGCCCGCCGTGTTGACGACGTAGTCGATCCGGCCGGTCTCCGCGTACGCCTTGGACAGCGCGTCGTCGACCTCCTCCGGGTTCTCCACGTGGGTGCCGGTGGTGGAGCGGCCCAGCGCGTAGACGTTGGCGCCGTAGGACTCGGCGAGTTCGGCGATGTCCTTGCCGATGCCGTAGGAACCGCCGAAGATCACCGCGGTCTTGCCGGTGAGCAGTTCGCGGTAGGCGTCCTCGTCCTTCTGCTCGGGCGCGGCCGTGGAGCCGAGCTGGAAGAGCTTGTCGGCGATGAAGACGTCGACGGGCTGAGTGACCTTCATGTTGTACTCGTCGCCGGCGACCACGTGGATCGGGACGTCCGGCAGGTACTTGAGGACGACGGAGCAGTCGTCGGTGGCCTGGAAGTTGGGGTCGCCGTCGGCGACCTCGTAGGCCCGCTTGATCGTGGACAGCTTGAACGCCTGCGGGGTCTGGCCGCGGCGCAGCCGGGAGCGGTCCGGGATCTCGGTGATGAACTCGCCGTCCTCACCGTGCGTCCGCGTGACGATGATGGTGTCGGCGGACGGGATGGCGACGTCGACGGCCTGGTAGCGCTCCAGGGCGGCCACGCAGTCGTCGATGACGCGCTGCGACAGCAGGGGGCGTACGGCGTCGTGGAAGAGGACCTTGAGGTCCTCGCCGTCGGCCAGGCCCTCGCCGAGCGCCTCGATGGCGCGCTCGGTGGTCTCGTTCCGCGTGTTGCCACCCTCGATGATCTTCTTGACCTTTGTGAACCCGGCCTTGGCGACGATCTTCTCGACGTCCGCCACATAGCCCGGCGCCATCAGCACGATGATGTCGTCGATCGAGCCGGCCTTCTCGAAGGTGGTCAGGGTGTGCTCGATGACTGCCTTGCCGGCGATCTTCAGCAACTGCTTGGGGATCGACAGACCCACCCGCTGGCCGGTGCCACCGGCCAGGATGACTGCGGTGGTTCGGGGCTTGGCTATGTGCTGGGACACAGGTGACCTACCTTGGGGCATCAGGGAACCTCGAAATGGTCCCACTTCCGGTAACCGCAGTGCAAGGTGAGTGCCGCCCGCTGCATATGTGCGCGCAACCTTTCATTCACCTTGCATCCCTGGTGATGGGCGTCGCCCGCCGGACGTCCGGGGAAGTTCCGTGAATTTGCTGTGAGTAACTACACAGGGCATTCCGATTGCTGTGCGTGACACCTGGCACGTCTCAGCAGGACTAAGCCGTGCCGTGTGGACGGCTTAGCACAGCTAAGCCGTCCACGCGCAGGACCGGCTCAGCGCCGTCGCAGCCTCTTCAGGCATCGGTGCCCCAGTACCCGTACGAGTTCCTTCGACGACGTCTGGTGCACCGTACGGGCCTTCGCCTCGGCGGTGTGCCGCACCGGTGCCGCGGCCGCCGCGGCGAGTGCGCCGTACAAGGCATGGGCTGCGACCTCTGGTGCGATGCGGGCCTCGGCGGCGGCCGGGCCGGTGGCCGGTTCGCGCTGCTTGGGAATGGTGGAGAGCAGGGACGCGTCGCCGATGACGCGGACGCCCATGGCGTCGATGCGTTCCACCATCTCGGCGCCGATGTGGCCGGCGGCCTCGACGGCCCAGTCGGGGGTGGCGATCTTCACGTCCTCGGCGGTGGGGCTGCACGTGTTCTTCATATGCATGACGGCGCCGTTGCGGACGAGCTTGGAATAGAGCTCGTCGGGCAGTCCATTGCCGCGGAATTCCACGTTGAGCTTTCGCAGCATTTCGGTCTCGGCGAGGGTGAGGGAGCGGTTCGCCGCGTCCGGGACGGGCCGCAGGAGGTTTTCGGGCAGTCCGAGCAGCGCTTCGAAGGTGCGCATCAGGCTGTCGCGGTCCCGGTCGTCGGCCACGACGACGGTGATCCGGTCGGCGCCGACCGCGCGGATCCAGCGTTCGACGAGCCGGTCGTGCCGGTGCCGGCGCCAGAAGCTGGGGTTGGGCTTCTCGTAAGGGGCCTTGCGCAGCATGTGGTCCAGCCACTCCTCGTACCCCATGCGCAGCCCGTTCTGCACGTACTGCTGCCACTGCGAGGGCATGATCCGGGCGATCGGGCGCAGGGTGACGAGGACGTGGACGCGGTCGCCGCCGAGCTGCTCGACGATGCGGGCGACGGTCTCGTCGTCGGGGGCGTCGGCAAAGAACTCGCTGCTGATCACCGAGGTCCGGGATCCGGTGGCCTCGACCTGCTTGAGCAGCCGTGTCCAGTGCTTCTCGGTGGGCACGGTGTCGCCGATCATCGCGGGCCGGGCGCAGGCGGCGAGGGCGGCCTCCATGGGGTGCCGGCTGGTCGCCGGGAACTCCACACCGTGCTCGGGCAGCTTGCCCTTCGCGGCGAAGAGGGCGCCCTGAATGGCCGTGGTGCCGGTCTTGTGCGGGCCGATGTGCAGCAGGCGGGTGCCGGCGGGCAGGGCGGCAAGGGGTCCGGTGGGGCTCGTGGGGCCTATGGGGGCGTTGTCCACCGGGGCTTCGCTTCTCGTACAGTCCGTCTCCATGGTTAACGGAAGGTAAGACGTTTACCTTAGGTTCACCTGAGAGAAGCCTGGGACACAGATGAGTCCCAGGCTCCTGTCACACAGACTTCACTGTCGGCGCGCCCGGCTCACCCTTCGCGCGTCGCCCGTCACTCATCGCTAATCGCTCGTCACACGACCTTTACGCCGGGTTCGTCCGCCTCGACGCGCAGGGTCGCGAAGGTGCTCGCGGTGGCCTGCGGCTTGACGACGGTGTCGACGACCCGCACGCGCGCGTCGATGCCGTCGCGGCGGATGTCGAAGAGGTGGTAGCCGCGGTGGGCGTCGATGACCTTCCAGTGCGGGTTGTCGGGCTTGAGCGGGTCGAACTGGGCGTGGAAGGCGGCCTGGTCCTGGTCGCCGTTGCTGGAGATGGAGGTGCCGACGAACTCGGCGCCGACCACGTCCGACGACGGGTCGGCGAAGTCCTGCTTCAGGTCGCTGATCATGGTGAGGTGCCGGTCGCCGCTGAGCACGACGGGGTTGCGGATCGAGGCGAACTCGTCCAGCAGGGCGTTGCGCTCGACCTGGTAGCCGTCCCAGGCGTCGTAGTACCAGAGCTTTCCGTCGCCGGGCAGGATGTCGGTCTCGGCCATCATGATCTGCGAGGCGATCAGGTTCCAGCGGGCCGGTGAGCCGTGCAGTCCGTCGAGGAGCCACTGCTTCTGCCCGGCGCCGAGCATGGTGAGGGAGGGGTCCTGGGCGGCCGCCTGGCTGGTGACCTGGTCGCTGCGGAACTGCCGGGTGTCGAGGACGTTGAGCCGGGCCAGCCGGCCGAACTCCAGACGGCGGTACATCTGGATGTGCGGTCCGTCCGGGATCGCGGTGGCCCGGACCGGCATGTGCTCGTAGTAGGCCTGGAAGGCGGCGGTCTGCCGGGCGACGAACGCGTCGTGGGACTGCTTGTCGGGGTCCTGCGGGACCTGGCCGGCCCAGTCGTTGTCGACCTCGTGGTCGTCGAAGGTGACCACCCAGGGCGCGTTCGCGTGCATCGCGGCGAGGTCGGGGTCGCTGCGGTACTGGGCGTAGCGGTTGCGGTACTGGGCCAGGGTGTACGGCTCCCCGGTGCCCTCGTGGCGGCGGGGGCCGGCCGAGGACGGCGTGGACTCGTAGATGTAGTCGCCGACGAAGAGGACGACGTCGGGGTCCTGGGCGAGCATGTCGGCGTACGGGGTGAAGTAGCCGTGCTGCCAGTTCTGGCAGGAGGCCAGGGCCACGCGCAGGGAACCGCCCCTGGCGTGCGGGTGGGGTGCGGTGCGGGTGCGGCCCGTCGGGGAGATCCGGCCGCCGGCGCGGAAGCGGTACCAGTAGGTGCGGCCCGGGTGCAGTCCTCGTACATCCACGTGAACGCTGTGCCCGTACTCGGGCCGGGCGTGGGCGGTGCCCCGGCGGGCGACCTTGCGGAAGCGCTCGTCCTCGGCGATCTCCCAGGCGACGGGGACGACAGCGTCGGGCATGCCGCCGCCGTGGAGGGGGTCCGGGGCGAGTCGGGTCCAGAGCACGATGCCGTCGGGGAGCGGGTCGCCGGAGGCGACACCGAGGCTGAACACGCCGTCGGGCAGCGGGGTGTCGGCCGCCTGGGCGGAGGCGGGCAGCCAGAGCTGGGCGGAGGCGGCGGCACCGAGGACGGCGGCACCGGCGGTCAGAAAGCGGCGTCGGTCGGGCGATGGTGCTCCGGTCATGCGCGGACTCCCTTGCCACAGTGGCCTCTTGAACGGTCTGACCTTCGGAAGCTCCCACGGTCGGACGGTCCGTGCGCTGAACGAGAGCATTCGTGCGCATGACAACTAGGCAGACAACCGGCGTCCTCCGACGTCAGAGGAACAGACCACTGAAGCCCCGTACTTGACGACGGCTCAGCCGCTCCGGCCGGCGGACGGGGCGGCCTCCGCGGGAGCGGTGACCGTGGGAGCGGCGTCCGCGGGTTCCGTGACCGCCGCCGCCAGCCGGTCGCGGAACCAGCGGTGGCCCGGGTCGGCCGAGTTGCGCGGGTGCCAGGCCATGCCGAAGTCGAGGGGTGCCAGGTCGAGCGGGATCGGGAAGGTGCGCAGGCCCAGCGCCTCGATGGTGTCGTCGAGCCAGTCGGCGACGGTGAGTGCGACGAGGTCGGTGGTGCGGGCGAGCATCATCGCGCTGGTGTGGCTGGGGACGACGACGGCGATACGGCGCTGGAGGCCGAGTCCGTCGAGGGCGCGGTCGATGGGGCCGAGGCGTCTTCCGTGCCGGGAGATGCCGATGTGACCGGCGGCGGCGAACCGGCGGGCGGTGATCCGGCCCTGGAGGAGCGGGTGTCCGGCGCGGGCGACGCCGACCAGGGTCTTGCGGGTGAGCCGGCGGGTGCGGATCTCGGGGTCCAGGTGGCCGAGGACGCCCAGTTCGACGTCGACCAGGCCCTGCCGCAGCGCGGGCCCGCCCTCCAGTGCCTCCGGCACGAAGACGACGTCCACGTGCGGGGCCTCGGCGTGGACGTGGTCGGTGAGGGTGCCGGCCAGGCCCACGAGGAGCAGTTCGGTGGTCTGCACGGTGAAGGTGCGCTGGAGGTGGACGGGGTCGAAGCCGGCGCCCGGCCGCAGGACGTCGTCGCAGCCGCGCAGCAACTCGGTCACCTGGTCGCGGAGTTCGAGGGCGCGCGGGGTGGGGACCAGGCCCTGTCCGGCGCGCACCAGCAGCGGGTCGCCGACGGCTCGGCGCAGCCGGGCGAGGGTACGGCTGACCGCCGCGGGTGACGTGCCGAGCCGCTCGGCGGCCCGCGTCACGCTGTTCTCCTGGAGCAGGGCGTCCAGGACGCGCAGCAGGTTGAGATCGATCAAAACCACCCTCCTGAGCTGCGTCTTTGCGTCTGTGGCAAGGATTCGCTGCTCATCTTTGCATGGCCTCGGGGCGGTGTGCCGCGGAGAGTGGTTGTCGCCGGTGAGACCGGGGTCGGCGGACCGGCCCCGCTGGATCTCGCCGCGCTCCATGACGACGAAAGGCATGTACGTGTACGTCATCACCGCACCCACCAGCACCATCGGCCGTCTGGTCGTCGACGACCTGCTCGCCCGTGGGGAGAAACCGCGTCTGGTCACCCGGGACGCCTCGCGGCTCGCCCCCGGGGTCCGGGAGGGGGCCGAGATCGTCGAGGGTTCGCACGGTGACGAGGCCGTGGTCGAGCGGGCCTGTGCGGACGCCGAGGCCGTCTTCTGGCTGGCGCCGGACGACGGGGACGCGCCGGGCACCGACGCCGCCTATGTCGACTTCATGCGCTCCTTGAACTCCGAGCCGGTGAGAGCGAGGGGATGGCGCAGGGGCTGGTCGACATGTTCGAGGCGAAGAACAGGGGCCTGGACAACGCCGAGCCGCGCACCGCCGGGCCGACGACGCCGACGACGTTCCGGCAGTGGTGCGAGGAGGTCCTCAGGCCGGCCGTGACGGGCTGAGCACCCACAGGGCTTAGCACCCGCAGCCGCCCAGCCCAGCCACCCGGGCCTGAGCCCGGGCCGCCGCCCCCTCCCCCGTCACTCCTCGAACGGGTCGAAGTCGCCGTACGCGCGCAGCGACTCGTCGCGCTCGGCCTCGCGGTCGCGGCGGCGCTGCGCGGCGGGGCGCGGTTCCTCGAAGCGGTGGTCCTCGCCGCGGCGGCCGAGCATCTCGGCGCCGGACATCATGGTCGGCTCCCAGTCGAAGACGACGGCGTTGTCCTCGGGGCCGATGGCGACGCCGTCGCCGCTGCGGGCGCCCGCCTTCATCAGCGACTGCTCCACGCCGAGGCGGTTGAGGCGGTCGGCGAGGTAGCCGACGGCCTCGTCGTTGGTGAAGTCGGTCTGCCGGACCCAGCGTTCGGGCTTCTCGCCGCGCACCCGGAAGAGGCCGTCCTCCTCCTGGGCGACGGTGAAGCCGGCGTCGTCCACGGCCTTGGGCCGGATGACGATCCGGGTCGCCTCCTCCTTGGGCTTGGCGGCGCGGGACTGGGCGACCAGCTCGCCGAGCGCGAACGACAGCTCGCGCAGGCCGAGGTGGGCGACGGCCGACACCTCGTAGACGCGGTAGCCGCGGGCCTCCAGGTCGGGGCGGACCAGTTCGGCGAGGTCCTTGCCGTCGGGGACGTCGGTCTTGTTGAGGACGACGATCCGGGGCCGGTTGTCGAGGCCGCCGTACTGCCTGAGCTCCTCCTCGATGATGTCGAGGTCGGAGACGGGGTCGCGGTCGGACTCCAGGGTGGCGGTGTCCAGGACGTGCACGAGGACGCTGCACCGCTCGACGTGCCGCAGGAACTCCAGGCCGAGGCCCTTGCCCTGGCTGGCGCCGGGGATGAGTCCGGGGACGTCGGCGATGGTGTAGACGGTCGAACCGGCCGTCACCACACCGAGGTTGGGGACCAGGGTGGTGAACGGGTAGTCGGCGATCTTCGGCTTGGCGGCCGACAGCACCGAGATCAGCGAGGACTTGCCGGCGCTGGGGTAGCCCACCAGGGCCACGTCGGCGACGGTCTTCAGCTCCAGGACGATGTCCCGGAGGTCGCCGGGCACGCCGAGCAGGGCGAAGCCGGGGGCCTTGCGGCGGGCGCTGGCGAGGGCCGCGTTGCCGAGGCCGCCGCGGCCGCCCTGGGCGGCGATGTAGGAGGTGCCGTGGCCGACGAGGTCGGCGAGGACGTTGCCCGCCCCGTCCAGTACGACGGTGCCGTCGGGCACCGGCAGGACGAGGTCCTGGCCGTCCTTGCCGGCCCGGTTGCCGCCCTCACCGGGCTTGCCGTTGGTGGCCTTGCGGTGCGGGGAGTGGTGGTAGTCGAGGAGGGTCGTCACGGACTGGTCGACGGTCAGGATGACGTCGCCGCCACGGCCGCCGTTGCCGCCGTCGGGGCCGCCGAGCGGCTTGAACTTCTCCCGGTGTACGGAGGCACAGCCGTGGCCTCCGTTACCCGCGGCGACGTGCAGCTCGACGCGGTCCACGAAGGTGGTCATGGGATGTGCCTCCAGTTACGTACGGGTATTACTAGGTCAACACGCGAAAGGCGGACCCGCTTCCCCGCAGGGAAGTGAGGTCCGCCTCGCGAAAAGCTTTCCGATCAGTTACCTGAATCAGTTACCTGATGCTTCAGGCGACCGGAACGATGTTCACGACCTTGCGGCCACGGTGGGTGCCGAACTCCACCGCACCCGGCTGCAGCGCGAACAGCGTGTCGTCGCCGCCGCGGCCGACGCCGGCGCCGGGGTGGAAGTGGGTGCCGCGCTGGCGGACCAGGATCTCGCCCGCGTTGACGACCTGACCGCCGAAGCGCTTCACGCCGAGGCGCTGAGCGTTGGAGTCACGACCGTTACGGGTGGACGATGCGCCCTTCTTGTGTGCCATCTCTCCTCAGTCCCTTACTTCGCAGCCGCGGGGATCTCAGTGACCTTGATCGCCGTGTACTGCTGGCGGTGGCCCTGGCGACGGCGGTAACCGGTCTTGTTCTTGTAGCGCAGAATGTCGATCTTCTGGCCCTTGTGGTGGTCCACGACCTCGGCCTGGACCTTGATGCCGGCCAGCACCCACGGGTCGCTGGTCACGGCCTCGCCGTCGACAACGAGCAGGGTCGAGAGCTCGACCGTGTCGCCAACCTTGGCAGTGGAAATCTTGTCAACCTCAACGATGTCGCCGACAGCAACCTTGTGCTGGCGACCACCGCTGCGCACGATGGCGTACACGCGGATCTCACTCTCTCGCTCGGAACCGGCACCCCCGCAGTCCAGCCGTCCGGCACGCGGGCGGCCTCTCCGGAACACCGTGTGCTCCGGAGGAAGAGGTTTACGGGGATGTGGCACGTCCTCATATCCATGGACACGCCGACGGTCAAGGTTACGGGGCGGTGGCCGAGGGGGTCAAACCGGGCCCCGGGGGGTGTGGGGCCGGTCACTCGGATCCGGCCCTACGGAGTGCGGGACCGGCCGCTCGGAGCGGGCCCCGCGGGTGCGGGACCGGTCACCCGGACCGGTCCCGCACCTGGGCGTCAGCCCTCGTCGGAGGCGGTGGCGACCGTGGTGGTCTTCTTCGCCGTCGACTTGGCGGCGGCCGTCTTGGCGGTCTTGGCCGCCTTCTTGGCCGTCGTCTTCTTCGCCGCCGTCTTCTTGGCCGCGGTCTTCTTCGCGGCCGTCTTCTTCGCGGCGGTCTTCTTGGCAGCCGTCTTACGGGCCGTCTTCTTGGCCGGAGCGGCCTCCTCGACGCCCTCCTCGACGCCCTCCTCGGCGGTCTCGTCCGCGACCGGCGCCCCGGCAACGGGAGCCTCCGGCTGCTCGGCGGTCTCCGTCGACGGTACGACCACGACGGCCGCCTCCTCCGACGCGGTCGGCGCGGTGGCCTTGCGGACCGCACGGCGGCGCGGACGGGCCGGGGCGGCGCTCTCGGCGGGCGCGGCCGCCTCGGGCTCCGCCGCGGGTGCCACGACCGGCTCCGCCACGGGCTCGGTCACCGCTTCGGCCGCCGGGGCGGTCTCGGCGACGACGGTCACCACGGCGGCCGTCTCGGACCCTGCCGGGGAGCCGGCGGGCGCCGACACCTTCCGGGTGGCCCGGCGACGGGTACGGCCCTTGGACACGGCCTCCTCGGCGGCAGGGGCCTCGGGGGCCGGGACGACCACGTCCTCCACGGCGACCGGCTCGGCGTGCGCCTCGGCGACCGGCTCCGGCAGCACCTCACGCTCCGCCTCCGCGGCGACGGGTACGGCACGGTCGGCCGGCGTCTCGGCCTCCGCGCCCCGGTTGCGGCCCACGCGCTCCCTGGGCGCACCGGCCGGAGCCGAGGCCCGGCGGCTCGCCCGGCGGCGGCTGCGGCCGCGGCCGGCCGCGGCCTCCGCCTCGGCGACGCTGCTGTACAGCTCCTCGTCCGGCGCGAATTCGGGGGCGGGCAGTGCGACGGGCGTGGCGGCCTCGGCCGCGACCTCCGCCGCCGTCTCGACCGCGTGCACGGCCTCGGCGTGCTCGACGGCCCCGTCGGCCGCGGCCTCGTGCGTCTCGTGCACGTCATGGTCGTGCTCGTGCCCGTCGCCGCCGCGCCCGCGCTTCTTGCGCTTGCCGCCGCCACCGCCGGAGGTGGGCTGCTCCATGTGGACGATGACGCCGCGGCCGTTGCAGTGCACGCAGGTCTCGGAGAAGGACTCCAGCAGGCCCTGCCCGACGCGCTTGCGGGTCATCTGGACGAGCCCCAGCGAGGTCACCTCGGCCACCTGGTGCTTCGTACGGTCCCGCCCGAGGCATTCGAGCAGGCGGCGCAGCACCAGGTCCCGGTTGGACTCCAGGACCATGTCGATGAAGTCGATGACGATGATGCCGCCGAGGTCGCGCAGCCGCAGCTGGCGGACGATCTCCTCGGCCGCCTCCAGGTTGTTCCTGGTGACCGTCTCCTCCAGGTTGCCGCCCTGGCCGGTGAACTTGCCGGTGTTGACGTCGATGACGACCATCGCCTCGGTCCGGTCGATCACCAGCGAGCCGCCGCTGGGCAGCCAGACCTTGCGGTCCAGGGCCTTGGCGAGCTGCTCGTCGATCCGGTAGGTGGCGAAGACGTCGACCTCGGAGGTCCACTTCGACAGCCGGCCCGCGAGGTCGGGGGCGACGTGCGAGACGTAGCCGTGGACGGTCTCCCAGGCCTCGTCACCGCTGACGACGACCTTGGAGAAGTCCTCGTTGAAGATGTCGCGGACGACCCGGACGGTCATGTCCGGCTCGCCGTACAGCAGCGTCGGTGCGTTCGAGCTGCCGCCGTTCTTCGACTTCTTCTGGATCTCCTCCCACTGCGACTGGAGCCGTTCGACGTCGCGGCGCAGCTCGTCCTCGCTCGCGCCCTCGGCGGCGGTGCGCACGATGACGCCCGCGTCCTCGGGGACGATCTTCTTGAGGATGGTCTTCAGCCGGGCCCGCTCGGTGTCGGGCAGCTTGCGGCTGATGCCGGTCATCGAGCCCTCGGGGACGTACACGAGGTAGCGGCCCGGGAGGGAGACCTGGCTGGTCAGACGGGCGCCCTTGTGGCCGATCGGGTCCTTCGTCACCTGGACGAGCACGGACTGGCCGGACTTGAGGGCGGCCTCGATGCGGCGCGGCCCGTTGGCCATGCCGAGCGCCTCGAAGTTGACCTCACCGGCGTACAGGACGGCGTTGCGGCCCTTGCCGATGTCGATGAAGGCGGCCTCCATGGACGGCAGCACGTTCTGGACCTTGCCCAGGTAGACGTTGCCGACGTAGGAGGTGGCCTGCTCCTTGTTGACGTAGTGCTCGACGAGCACGCCGTCCTCCAGGACGCCGATCTGGGTGCGGTCGCCGTACTGGCGGACGACCATCACGCGCTCGACGGCCTCGCGGCGGGCGAGGAACTCGGCCTCGGTGATGATCGGGACGCGCCGGCGGCCCTGCTCGCGGCCTTCGCGGCGGCGCTGCTTCTTGGCCTCCAGACGCGTGGAGCCCTTGATGGACTGCACCTCGTCGGACGGCTCGGACGGCTTGCGGGGCTCGCGGACCTTGACGACCGTGCGCTCCGGGTCGCCGTCGCCGGGCTCGGCGTCGGCGGAGCTGTCCCCGGTGCGACGCCGGCGGCGACGGCGGCGACGGCTGCTGGAGGAGGAGCCGCCGGCCTCGCCGTGGGCGTCCTCGTCGTCCTCTTCCTCCTGCTCGGCGGTGTCCTCGGCGTCCTGCTCGGCCTGCTCGGCGGCCAGCTCGTCGCCGTCGCCGTCGGCGTCACCGTCACCGGCGTCACCACGGCGGCGACGACGGCCACCGCGGCGGCGACGGCGGCGGGAACCGGCCTCCTCGGCCTCGTCCTCACCGTCGGCGGCGTCCTCGGTGTCCTCGGCGGTCTCGGCGCTCTCCTCCGGCTCCTCGGCCTCGTCCTCGGCGGCGGGCCGGGCGACCGGGGTCTCCTCGGCGGCACCCCGGCGCCGGCGCCGGCGGCGCGAACCGGTCTCGGCCTGCTCGGCCTGTTCGGCCTGCTCAACCTGCTCGGCCGGCTCCGGCTGGTACGGGGCGGGTTCCTCGGGCTCCTCCGTCACGGCGGCCACGGCGGCCGCTTCGGCGGCGGCCCGCTCCGGGGTCTGGAACTTCGGCTCGGTGAACACCGGCGCCTGGAACACGGCGACGGCGGGCCGGGCGGGCCGGCGCTGCGACTCGTCCTCGGCGGGCGTGGCCGCGGCGGCGGGCTCGGAGAACCCGATGGCGGCCTGCCGTACGACGCGGCGCCGACGCCGCGGGGACTCGGTCCCGGGCTCCTCGACGGCGGGGGCCTCGGTGGTGGAGGTGACGGCCGGGGCCTCGACGGACTGCGGCTGAGCCGCGGCGGGGGCCTCGGCGACGGCCTCGGGCGCACCGGCGGGCGCGGCGACCCGGCGGGTGGCACGGCGGCGGGCACGCGGCGCGGGCGCGGTGGGCTCCGCCTCGGGGGCGGGGGTGCCCTCGGTGCCCTCGGTGTTCTCGACGGCTTCCGCGGTCCCGACGGCGGGCACGGACTCGTCGACAGCCTCGACGGCTTCGGTGGTCTCGGCGGTCACCGGGGTGCCGGTGGGCGCGGACGCCCGGCGGGTGGCCCGGCGGCGGGTACGCGGAGCGGGCACGGTCTCCTCGGTGGCTTCGGCGGCTTCGGCAGCCGGAGCGGCCTCGGTGACCTCAGCAGTCTCGGTGACCTCAGGGGTCTCGGAAACCGCGGAGGCCTCGACAGCCGCTTCCTGCTCGGCCGCCTCGGTGGGCGTGGAGACGCGACGCGTGGCACGCCGGCGTGTCCGGCGCGGCGCGGCCTCCTCGTCGCTCTGTACGGCGTCCTCGGCCTCGGCCACGGGCGTGGCCTCGACGGGCTCGACGGGCTCGCCGGCGGTCGCGGGAAGCACGGTCTCGGCCGTCTCGACGGCCTCGGCCCCCGTCGGGGAACCGGTGGGCGCGGACGCCCGGCGGGTGGCCCGGCGGCGGGTACGCGCGGCGGGCACGGCCTCCTCGGCGACCGCGGCGGCCTCGGCCGTCTCCAGGGTCTGTGCCGTCTCCTCGTCGGCCTCTGCGGGCTCGGAGGGGAACGACTCGGCGGCCGGTATGGCCGGCGTGGTGATCTCGGCCACGGCCTCGCCCGCCGCGTTGGCGGCAGGCGGTCCCGCGGGGCGGGACGCGGCACGGCGACGCCTGCGCGGCGGCAGGGTGTCGCTCGGGGTGTTGGGTTCGGAGCCCTCGATGGGCTCGGTCGGTTCCAGCATGCGGGCGGTTCTCCCGTCAGGCTCCCGGGCGCCGCGCCTGGTCCGGCGTCGTTCGCTTTCGAGCGACCGCCGGTGACGTCCGCGGCTCGCGCGTTGCGCGGTGCCGCCGTGTGGGGCGCGGGCGCCGCACAGGAGCTCTCTGTGTCCTGTCTCGCCGGTTCCGTACGCCTTGTCGCGGACGGCCTGGCGAAAGTCTTCTGGTCGGTGCGCTGCCCGACCCAGGTGGCTCCCGAGTACGAGGGCTGCGCGGTACGACGTCCGTCCTTCGCGGGACCTTCCCTACGCCGGCGCTGTCGCGGCGGCAGCGGGTTCGGCCTTCGAAAGGGCCTCCACTGCCTCGCGGTCGGGCGCGAGCGGGTCGGTCACCGTGCCGGTCTCTTCATCGAGCAGCCCCTGCGCCAGCCTGGTCACCGCTGCGGGGACCGGCGGCGCCAGGTCGGCCACGGCGCGGAGACCGGACAGGACGTCGTCGGGTCGTACGGCAGGCGTCACGTGCCGAACAACCAGCCGCAGTATCGCACAGGGCTGGTCGCTCGGCCTATCAGCCGTTTCATTGTGCGTTTCAAGGTGTACGACCGCGGGGCGGGCGTCGAAGGTCCGAACGCCGTTCTTGGTCATGCGCTGGACCTCGACGGCGTCGGCCGCGTTGAACGCGGCGACGGCCTGTGCGGCCTCCTCCGGGTCCACGCCGGCCAGCCGCAGCTCCCACACGGAGGCGGTGAGCCGGTCGGCCAGTCCGGACGTGCGGGCCTCGACCGCGTCGACGACGTCGAGCCCGGTGGGCAGGGACTCGTCGAGGAGGACGCGCAGTCGCTCCGGGTCACGGACCGCGGTGAGCGCGATCTCCAGGTACTCGGCCTCGCTGCCGGTGCCGGTGGGTGCGGCATTGGCGTACGACACCTTCGGGTGCGGTGTGAACCCCGCCGAGTAGGCCATCGGCACCTCGGCGCGGCGCAGCGCACGCTCGAAGGCGCGCTGGAAGTCACGGTGGCTGGTGAACCGGAGGCGGCCGCGCTTGGTGTAGCGCAGTCGGATGCGCTGCACCGCCGGTGCGGGCGGCGGGCCTTCGGGCTGTCGCTTGCCCAGTGTCGTCAGTCCTTCGTGGTTCTGGTGAGAGCAGCCGTACCGCGGGGGCCGTGCTGCCGTGTCCTGCTATCCATCAAGAGTACGTGTGTCGCGGCCTGCGGGTTCCCGCCGGTCCACGGCCGGCGGCGGGGCCGGCTCGCCGAACAGGGCGCGGCGCAGGTCGGCGCGGGCCTGCCGGACGGCGCGTCCGACGGCCCGTGCGACCTGGGCGGCGGGGCGCAGCACGAGGTCGCGTACGACGTGTCCGACCGGGGTGAGGACGGTCCGGTAGAGCCAGCGCGCGGGTTCCAGGAAGATCCACCGGAAGAGGGTCCCGAGAATCCGTCCGACGGCCCGTGCGACGTGGCCGGCGGCCCGCCAGGCGTGGCCGAGGGCCTCCCAGATCTCCCTGAGGACGATGCCGAGGACATGGCCGACGGGCTTGAGGATCCAGCGCCACAGGGCGACGGCGGGCAGCACGAGGAGCACCCGCGCGATCCAGTACAGGGCGGTGGCGAGCTGCTCGAACACCCAGGCGACGGCTCGGGCGACGGGCGTGAGGAGCCAGAGCACCGCATGGCCGATCGGGGTGAGCACGCGCGCGTACAGCCACACGAGGGCGTGACCGAGGGGGGTGAGCAGGTAGCGGTACAGCCAGCTCAGCGGGACGACGACGAGCACGTGCAGGAGCCAGGCGACGGCGCGGCCGACGGGGGCGAGGAGATACCGCCACAGGAATCGCGCGACGGGGAGGACGAGGTACCGCCACAGGAATTGCGCGACGGCGGCGAAGGCGTCCCAGAGCAGCCGTATCGGCAGCACCACCAGGAACACGAAGATGCGGACGGGGATCCTGATCGCGACGACGAGACACCCCTCGGGGTGCTGGGTCGGCGACGTCTGCGGTTGCCGCTGCGGCTGCTTCTGCACGTCCATGGCCACAGAGACGCTATCGCGTGCCGCGCGGATGCGATCGGCCCCCCTTGATCACCGATCGGCGGCGACACGGTAACGGTTGTCCCGCACACGCCAATCTGGATGGAACCGGCCACGGCGGCTTGATTTGCTGGGCGCCAGCGAAATCTTGAACCTTTCTTGGGTCCTTGGGGGACGAGCAATGAACTGGTACGTGGACGTACTGAAGAAGTACGCGGTGTTCAGCGGCCGTGCGCGCCGGCAGGAATACTGGATGTTCTTCCTGTTCAACCTGATCATCAGCATCGTGCTGGCGGTCATCGGGCGGGTCATCGGGTTCGCCGCCCTGGGCGCGATCTACAGCCTGGCGGTCCTCCTGCCCGCCCTGGGTGTCGCGGTCCGCCGGCTGCACGACACCGGCCGTTCGGGCTGGACGATCCTGGTCAGCATCATCCCGCTGGTCGGCTGGATCATCGTGCTGGTCTGGCTCGCCTCCGAGGGCAAGCCGGAGCAGAACCAGTACGGCGACAACCCGAAGTACACGGCCGCCGTCTGACGCGTCATCACCTCGAAGGCCCGCCGGATCCGTCCGGCGGGCCTTCGCGCGTCTACGAGGCCGCGGACGAACTCTTGTTGCGTTCGGCCTGGAGGTGCAGGACCAGGAAGAGCACCCGCAGGAGGTCGTCGGGGAGGGTGTGCAGGTCCTTGGGGAGGCCGATGCGGCGGGGGCGGGTGCCGAGGGCGTCGTACGACAGGGTGAGCGGGCCGACCGCCCTCGCCCGGCCGCTGAGCCTGGGGTGGTCCACGGGGTACGGCCCGATGCGGCGCGGAATCCCGGACCAGGCGGCGCAGTCGACGTCCCAGGTCCCGAACGTCCTCGGGACGCTGCCGAGACGGCCGTACCCGATCTCGATGTCACCGATCCGGCGCAGCCGGCTGCCGAGCATGTCGTACTCCAGCGGATGCGGTCCGAGCGCGTGCGGCCTGCCGCCCCACCGGCCGTAGGTGAGGTGGACGTCCCCGATGGAGCGGAGCCTGCTGCCCAGCAGGTCGTAGCCCAGTTCCAGTTCCATGCCCGCCAACTCCCCCGTGTCTCAGCGGTCTTCGCTCTCCCCGATTGTGCGGCCGGACCGGTGCGCCTTCCATGGCGGTCGTGTCACGGTTTCGCCGCCGGCCACGAAGGCGTGGGAGCCGGCGGGTCCTGGAACGCCTGGATCACCAGCGTGGCGAAGCGCCGGGAGGCCGCGACCCGGGTGGCCGGCGACGCGGTACGGATGCCCCGCTGGGCCATGAGCATGAGGACCAGGTCGTCCATGACGAAGTCGGGGCGCAGCCGGCCGGTGCCCTTGGCACGGTCGGCCAGCCTCGCGACCGACCTCAGGGTGGCCGCGCGGTCCGCGGCGAAGTCCATCGCGTCGGGGAAGGCCGACCTGAAGGCCTCGGTGAAACCGCGGTCGTGCGCGTGCAGTTCGCAGACCTTCTCGATCACGAGACGGAAGCCGTGCCACGGATCCGGGTCGGCGAGCCCCTCGTCGACGATGGCGTGACAGGCCCGCGCCTGGTCCCGGAAGACCTCCGTGACCAGGGTCTGCTTGGTCGGGAACCGGCGGTACAGGGTGGCGGGGCCGACCCCGGCGCGCCGGGCGATCGTGCGCATCGGCACGTTCAGCCCCTCGGTGGCGAAGAGCGCGCGGGCGGCGTCGAGCACGCGTGCGCGGTTGTCCCGGGCGTCGGAACGCAGTGAGTGAGACAAACGGTCGGTCACCGCTCTCACATTAGCCAAGCCGGGGCAGGGCGCCCCTTAGCGTCCGGGAGCAGCGGGCACCCCCGGCTCCGCTCGATCCCGTACGCAGGAGGCCCATGTGAAAGCAGTGATGATCCGGACGTTCGGCGGCCCCGAGGGCCTGGCGGTCGTCGATCTCCCGGCACCCGTTCCCGCCGGCGGACAGGTGCTGATCACCACCGAGGCGATCGGGGTCGGCGGCGCCGACACCCTGATCCGCAGCGGCGCGCTCGCGGGCTACGGCTTCCGGGAGGGCCATGTTCCCGGCAGCGAGGTGGCGGGCACGGTGAGCGCCGTCGGCGAGGGCGTCGACCCGGTGTGGCTCGGCCGGCGGGTCTGGGCGTTCACGGGCACCGGCGGCGGCTATGTGGAACAGGCGATCGCCCCGGTCGAGGAGGTCCTGCCCCTGCCCGCGGGCCTGTCCGCCGCCGACGCGGTGACCCTCGGGAGCTCCGGCGTGGTGGCCCGCTTCGCGCTCGACCGTGCCCGCTTCAGGCCCGGCGAGTCGGTGCTGGTGCGGGGCGCGGCCGGGAGCATCGGGATCACGGCGGTCCAGCTCGCGGCCCGGGACGGTGCCGCGGCGGTCACGGTGACGACGTCGTCGGCCGAGCGCGGCGAACGGCTGCGCGGGCTCGGCGCGACCCATGTGCTGGACCGTTCCGGAGAGGGCGGCGAGGACGCACCCGCCGGATATGACGTGATCATCGACATCGTGGCCGGTGCGGACCTGCCGTCGTTCCTCGGCAGGCTCGAACCGAACGGCCGTCTGGTGGCCGTCGGCATGGTCGCCGGACCGCCGTCGGCCGACTTCGGCATGAGCATGGTCGCGGCGTTCCGCAGGTCCCTGTCGTTCGCGACCTTCAGCGCCGACACCGTGCCCGCGACCGACCGGCGCGCGGTCAGGACCGGGCAGTTCGCCGCCGCGGGCCGCGGCGAACTGGAGACGGTGGTGCACGAGTCGCTGCCGTTGGCCGAGGCCGTACTGGCGCACCGGAAGATGGCCGCCGGGGAGGTGTTCGGCCGGATCGTGCTGACGCCGTAGCGCCACGGTGCCCCGGGGACATGTCCCGGGGGCGGGAATCAGCGTCGGGGCAGCACCCCGGCGGCGACGAGCGAGTCGTACAGCCGCTGCTGTTCCTCGTCGAGCCCGGAGTACAGCAGGTCGTACGCCTCCTCCTCGCCCCGCGCCGTCTCGACGGGGTCCCAGGCGTCGCCGAGCGCCTCCATGACGTGGGCGCGCCGGGTCATCTCGTGCCCGGTGAGATCGACGTCGAAGTCGACCGGTTCGGCGGGAAGGGAGGCATCAGAACTGGACATATGACCGAATTTAGGCAGGCGGGCCGGTCCGGGACAAGAGCCCGTGGGACACATCACAGCAGGTCATCGGCGCCGCGGGACTCTGTAGGCTGACCACGAACGGCCACCGGCCGCGGATCGGCCCGCGACCCGGTCCCGGCCTCCTGAGAAAATCGCACCCCCCGCTGTGCTTCGAGGAGACGCCATGCAGGTAGCCGTGCTCACCTTCGACGGATTCAACGAACTCGACAGCTTCATCGCCGCCGCGCTGATCAACCGGTGCCGGAAGGACGGCCTGGAGGCCTTCATCACGACACCGACGCCGGTGGTCACGTCGATGAACGGCGTCGAGGTGACCGGGCAGCGCCCGATGGAGTTCGTGACCGACGCCGATGTGGTGCTGGTCGGCAGCGGGGTGAAGGCACGGGAGGTGGTCGCCGACGACCGGCTGATCTCCCGGCTGCGGCTCGACCCCTCCCGGCAGCTGGTCGGCGCGCAGTGCTCCGGCGCGCTGGTGCTCGCCCGGCTCGGGCTGCTGGACTCCATGCCCGTCTGCACGGACCGCAAGAGCCGGCCCTTCGTCGAGGCGGCCGGGGTCACCGTCCTGGACACGCCGTTCCACGCGGAGGGGAACATCGCGACGGCCGGTGGCTGCCTGGCGTCCCAGTACCTCGCCACGTGGGTGATCACCCGGACCCTCGGCGAGGACGCGGCACGCGGGGTCCTCGACTACGTGGCCCCGGTCGGCGAGAACCAGGAAACCGTCGACCGCGCCCTGCGCGCCGTCCGCACGGCCACGGCCACCGCCGGGACCACACCGCGCTGACGCGAGACCGCACCGCGCTGACGGTCACGCGGGCGGTTGCGTCCCGGCCTGCTCGCCCACC
This sequence comes from Streptomyces sp. NPDC058683, assembly GCF_042716195.1. Lineage (NCBI taxonomy): Bacteria > Bacillati > Actinomycetota > Actinomycetes > Kitasatosporales > Streptomycetaceae > Streptomyces > Streptomyces sp. NPDC058683. Next base: position 109,094 of record NZ_JBHXSK010000037.1, on the reverse strand, counting down.
ATGAACCGCGCGTACCAGTCCGGCCAGCCGGGGTCCTCCGCGCCGGTGCGCGCCTCGTGCTCGCCGTGTGCGGCCGCGGCCCGCCGCAGGGCGCCCGCCAGGTCGTCGGCCGAGGCGAACGAGGTGGCCGCGGGATCCAGACGTCCCGGGAGCCGCTCGGTGACCTCCTGAAGGAGCCAGCCGTTGCCGTCCGGGTCGCTGAACGACAGGAAGGAGCCGTAGCTGCCGTGCCGCGGTTCGGGACCGGGCACCCGGGCGTCGCCGTCGGCGTGGTGGAAGACACCGCCGGCGTCGTGGAACACCTCGCTGGGGTGGGCGCCGTGCCGCGCCAGCTCGTCGTGGGCGGTGTCGATGTCGTCGACGACCAGATGCAGCCCCCGGGCCGAGCCGGGCGTCTGCTCGGTGACCGACTCGCCGAAGATGACCGACGCCGGGGAGCCCGGTGGGGTCATCTGCACCACCCGGAACTCCCCGTCGGTGGCGACGTCCGCGTCGAGCCGCCAGCCCAGCGCCGTGTAGAAGTCCTTGGCCCGGTCCACGTCGGACACCGGCACCACGACGACCTCCAGTTTCATGTCCATGGCTTGCCCTTCCCGTCTCGGAGGGAACACCGGCGACGGCCGGACCCGCGACCAGGCCCGGCAGGGGCTCAGTGCGCGAGGAGCTGCTGGCCGCCGTCGATGTCGTAGGTGGCGCCGGTGAGGGCGTCGTTGACCATGAGGTGCACCGCGAGGGCGGCGACGTCGGCCGGACCGACCACCCGCCCGATGGGCAGCGTCTTCCTCAACGCCTCGCGCCGCGCCTCGAGTTGGTCGCCCAGCAGGGAGGCCGACAGCGGTGTGTCCACGAACCCGGCCGCGATGAGGTTGGCCCTCACCGGCGCGACCTCCAGTGCCAGGTTGGCGATCAGCGCCGGCAGCGCCGCGGTGAGGGCGCCCGTCACCGCCATCCCGGGCGCGGGCCGCCGGCCGCCGGTGCCGCCGATGAACAGCAGTGTCCCGCCGGCCCTGACCTTCCCCCGGCTCGCCCGCGCCACCGCCAGCACCATCGCGAGACGCCCGCCGAAGTCCCGTCCGGCGTCGGTCAGGTCGAGGTCGTCGAGCGGCGTGTACGCCGGGCTGCCCGCCGTGACCAGCACATGGTCGACCCGACCGGGCAGCTCCCCGAGGAAGCGCTCCGTCCGTTCGGTGTCAAAGGCGTCGAACACGGCCGTGCTCCGCGGCTGTAGTTCGTCCGCGGCCCGCTGGAGGCGCTCGGCGTTGCGCGCCACGAGCACCAGTTCGCCGCCGGCCGCCCGGACCTGCCGCGCGGTCTCCAGACCGATGCCCGCGCTGCCGCCCACCACCACGACCGTCTGACCGGCCAGTTCGCCACGCCCGCCGCCGCTCCTCTCGGCCCCGTCACCGTCACCGCTCATGACCGCCGCCTCCGGTCTCCGGGGAGCCCGCGCCGGCCCCGCCGTCCGCCTTCCCGACGAACTCCTCGGTGGTGAGGACCGCGTGGGCGTACAGGGGCGCGTTGAGTTCGAAGGTCGCGGTCATCTCCTCCCAGCTGAAGGAGGCGATGGCATCACGGACGAGGGTCACGTGATAGCCGAGTTCCTGACCGTAGCGCGCGGTGGTGTCCACACAGGTGTTGGCCCGCATCCCGATCAGCACGATCTTCCGGATGTGGTGCTGCTTCAGCATGAAGTCGAGGTCGGTGTTGGCGAATCCGCTGGACGCCCAGTGCTGCCGTACGACGATCTCGTCCTCGCGCGGCCGGAAGTCGGGGTGCCACTCGGCCCCCCAGCTGCCCTCGGCGAAGGTCTGCTGCGCGACGACGCGCCGCTGGGTCGGGGACAGGTGGTCCCAGGTGCCGTAGTCGCTCGGGGTCGTCCGGTGGTGGGGCACGACGAAGACGCGAAAGCCCTGGGCGCGGGCGGTGGCGAGCACGGTCCGCATGTGGTCGAGCAGGTCCACGCCCTCCGCCACTTCCTTCGCCCGGGGCCACAACTTGCCGCCCTCGGAAAGGAAGTCGTTGTAGGGGTCGACGATCAGCAGAGCGGTTTCGTCCGCGGGGTACGGGGGGTGCGGGGGGTACGGGGCGTTCCGCGCTTCGGAGGTCTCAGCAGTCATGGACGGTTCCCAACTGGTCAGCGACCGGATCGCTCGCTGCCGGGACACGGCTCGGGAGCGCTGCCCGGGACACGCCACCGGAGACAACAGCCGACGGCCGCCTTCGAACTCTCCGCGCCACAGGCTCTCCGTAACACTCCGTCACAGGCCCGCCGACTCAGAAACCCCAGTCTGTCACTCCCCCGGCCGAACGGCATCCGGGCCGCGGCTCCCGCCGGCTTCGGGAACGCGTGCTCCGGGTCAGCCCGGCGAGGACGACAGGGTGATCGGTTCCAGAAGCCGCCGCGGCCTGTTGATCGCCGCGGACACGGGATCGTCGTCCGAGTCGGACGGCTCGAATCCGGGCCCGCGTTCGAGCACGGTCTCCGGGACCGGAACGACCGCGCCGCACTCCTCGCACCGCCCCTCGCGGTCGATCAGCCCGCCGTCCCGCTCGTGCCGGAAGGCGCGCCTCACCCCCGCCGGGGAGTAGAAGGCGTCTCCCCAGTCCATCAGGGCGCGTACGACGGGCCACAGCTCGACGCCCTTGTCGGTCAGCCGGTACTCGACCGCGCCGCGTGCCGCGTCGTCCCGGGTGAGCACGCCCTCCCGGACGAGGGATTTCAGCCGGTCGGTCAGCACCGCGCGCGGGATCTTGAGCTGGGTGGCGAAGTCCCCGAACCGGCGCACTCCGAAGAACGCGTCGCGGACGATCAGGAGCGTCCATCGCTCCCCCACGACTTCCAGGGTGCGCACCAGCGAGCAGTTGCGGTCCGCGTAGGTACTGGGGAGTGTCATGCGCCCACTTTACCTCCTCCAGTTCACTCACTGAACTGAGCCGTGCTACGGTCTCACCAGGAGTAGTTCAGTGACTGAACTGCTCCGTCGAGCCGAGGAGACCGACCATGTACCAGTTCCTTGTGTCCTTCACCGTCCAGCCGGAACACCGCGACGACTTCGTCCGGGCGGCCGGGAGGACCGCCCGCGACTCCCTGGCGAACGAACCCGGATCCCACCGGTTCGAGGTCATCGCGGACGAGGAGAACGCGGACGTCTTCTACCTGAACGAGGTCTACGCGGACGCGGACGCGTTCGAGGCCCATGCCGGCGGCCCCTACTTCGCCGCGTTCTTCGCCGAGGCGAGCGCCTACGCCGCAGGACCGACCTGGCTGATGAGGGGAAACGTCATCGCCGACCGGCACCCGGCGCCGGACGCCACCTCCCTGTCCTGAAAGACGAGGTCTCCATGTCCTCCGTACTCATCACCGGCGCCTCCAGAGGCATCGGCCGAGCGACAGCCGTCGAGCTGGCGGCCCGCGGCCACCGGGTGATCGCCACCGCACGCGATCCGAAGACCCTGGCCGGCCTCCCCGTCGACCGGCGCCTGCGCCTCGACGTCACCGACCAGGACACCGTCGACCAGGCCATGCGCCAGGCCGGTGAGATCGACGTGCTGGTCAGCAACGCCGGCACCACCGTCCGGGCACCGCTGGAGAGCGTTCCGCTCCCGGAGGTCGACCGGCTCTTCCAGCTCAACACCCTGGGCGCGCTGCGCGTGGCACAGGCCGTGCTCCCCGCGATGCGGGAGAGGGGAGCGGGCCACCTGGTCTTCGTCTCCAGCATCCAGGGCCGTCTGGTGCTTCCGCTGATAGGCCCCTACGGCGCCAGCAAATGGGCGCTGGAAGCCCTCGCCGAGACGCTCGCCATCGAGACGGGCCACTTCGGCGTCAAGGTGAGCATCGTCCAGCCCGGCGCGGTCTCCTCGGGCGGCGCCGAACGCGCCAAGGTGTTCCTGAAGGAGAACGGCCCCTACAGCCCGCTGTACGAGGCACTCGGCGCCCTGCGCGGCGAGGCGGTCACACCGGGGGACGTGGCCGTCACGGTGGCGCAGACGATCGAGCAGCCCGACCCGCCCCTGCGCGTACCGGTGGGCCCACCCGCCGAACAAGCCCTACGGGCCCGCAAGGAGGCCCCGGAGGACAGCCCCTTCCTGCTGACCGACATCGACTGGTAGCCGGCCGTCGAGAGAGGTTCACTGCACGGCGCTCGCGGGCCGGTCGATGAGTTTCCGGGCTCTGCGCAGTCTGTCTCCGTACAGGCCAGAGCTGCGCACGAGAGCTGTGAGGACACCATGACCGACCACGCGCTACCACCCGTCGTCGACACCGCGACCTGGGAACACCGGCTCGCTGCACTGCGTGCCCGGGAGAAGGCCGCGACACGGGAACTCGACGCCATCGCCGCCGAGCGTCGCCGCCTGCCGATGGTGGAGATGCCCGACTACACCCTCGAGGGCGAGGACGGCCCCGTTCGGCTGGCAGACGTCTTCGAGGGCAAGAGGCAGCTGATCGTCTACAACCACATGTGGTTCACCGGCAGGGAATGGCAGTGCCCGGGCTGTACGGGGTTCACCTCGCAGTACACCCGCCTGGAGTTCCTGGACAACTACGACGCCCGGTTCGTCGTCGTCACCCAGGGCCCGATCAAGGAGGCGCTCGCCTACAAGGAGCGGGTCGGGAACCGGATGACGTGGTACTCGACCGCGAACAGCCCGTTCGGGTCGGACGTCGGCGCACCGCCCGGTGGAGGATTCGCAGTCAACGTGTTCCTGCGCGACGGCGACACCGTCTACCGCACCTGGCACACCGACGGCCGGGGCACCGAGCAGCTCAGCCACAGCTTCGCGCTGATCGATCTCCTGCCGTACGGACGTCAGGAGGAATGGCAGGACTCACCCGAGGGCTGGCCCCAGTCCCCCACCTACAGCCGGTGGGCGACGTCCGAGAACATCGCTGCGCTCTACGGCCCGGGTTCCGGCTGAACCACCACGGAAGACGAGTGGGTGAACCGGACGGCTCGCCTCAGTGCGCGTGCCCGCCCGCCGCCGACGCGCCGTTCTTGACCGTCAACGGCAGCAGCTTCTTCCCCGTCGGCCCCACCTGGATCTGCGTGTCCATGGCCGGGCACACCCCGCAGTCGAAGCAAGGGGTCCAGCGGCAGTCCTCGACCTCTGTCTCGTCGAGGGAGTCCTGCCAGTCCTCCCAGAGCCAGTCCTTGTCGAGGCCGGAGTCGAGGTGGTCCCAGGGGAGGACCTCCTCGTAGGTGCGCTCGCGGGTGGTGTACCAGTCGACGTCCACGCCGTAGGCCGGCAGCGTCTTGTCGGCGCAGGTCATCCAGCGGTCGTAGGAGAAGTGCTCGCGCCAGCCGTCGAAGCGGCCGCCGTCCTCGTAGACCGCGCGGATCACGGCGCCGATGCGGCGGTCGCCGCGGGAGAGCAGGCCCTCGACGATACCGGGCTTGCCGTCGTGGTAGCGGAAGCCGATCGAGCGGCCGTACTTCTTGTCGCCGCGGATCTTGTCGCGGAGCTTCTCGAGGCGGGCGTCGGTCTCCTGCGCGGAGAGCTGCGGGGCCCACTGGAAGGGCGTGTGGGGCTTCGGGACGAAGCCGCCGATCGAGACCGTGCAGCGGATGTCGCCCTGACCGGAGACCTCGCGGCCCTTCTGGATGACGTTCATCGCCATGTCGGCGATCTGCAGGACGTCCTCGTCGGTCTCCGTGGGCAGGCCGCACATGAAGTACAGCTTCACCTGGCGCCAGCCGTTGCCGTAGGCGGTGGCGACCGTGCGGATCAGGTCCTCCTCCGAGACCATCTTGTTGATGACCTTGCGCATGCGTTCCGAGCCGCCCTCGGGGGCGAAGGTCAGGCCGGAGCGGCGGCCGTTCCTCGTCAGCTCGTTCGCCAGGTCGACGTTGAAGGCGTCGACGCGGGTGGAGGGGAGGGAGAGGCCGATCTTGTCCTCGGTGTAGCGGTCGGCCAGGCCCTTGGCGATGTCGCCGATCTCCGAGTGGTCCGCGGAGGATAGGGAGAGGAGGCCGACCTCCTCGAAGCCGGTCGCCTTGAGGCCCTTGTCGACCATCTCGCCGATGCCGGTGATGGAGCGCTCGCGCACGGGGCGGGTGATCATGCCGGCCTGGCAGAAGCGGCAGCCGCGCGTGCAGCCGCGGAAGATCTCGACGGACATGCGCTCGTGGACCGTCTCCGCCAGGGGGACGAGGGGCTGCTTGGGGTACGGCCATTCGTCCAGGTCCATGACCGTGTGCTTGCTGACCCGCCACGGGACGCCCGACTTGTTGGGGACCACGCGGGCGATACGGCCGTCGGCGAGGTACTCCACGTCGTAGAAGGCCGGGATGTAGACGGAACCCGTCTTCGCCAGGCGGAAGAGGACCTCCTCGCGGCCGCCGGGGCGGCCCTCCGCCTTCCACTCGCGGATGATCTTCGTCATGTCGAGGACGGCCTGCTCGCCGTCGCCGATGATCGCCGCGTCGATGAAGTCGGCGACGGGTTCCGGGTTGAAGGCCGCGTGGCCGCCCGCCAGGACGATCGGGTCGTCCAGGCCGCGGTCCTTCGACTCCAGGGGGATGCCCGCGAGGTCGAGGGCGGTGAGCATGTTCGTGTAGCCGAGTTCCGTGGAGAAGCTCAGGCCCAGGACGTCGAAGGCGCCCACCGGCCGGTGGCTGTCCACCGTGAACTGCGGGACGCGGTGCTCCCGCATCAGCGCCTCCAGGTCCGGCCACACGCTGTACGTGCGCTCGGCGAGGACGCCCTCCTGCTCGTTGAGGACCTCGTAGAGGATCATGACGCCCTGGTTGGGCAGGCCGACCTCGTACGCGTCCGGGTACATCAGCGCCCAGCGGACGTCGCAGTCCTCCCACGGCTTGACCGTGGAGTTGAGCTCACCGCCGACGTACTGGATCGGCTTCTGCACATGCGGGAGCAGAGCTTCGAGCTGCGGGAACACAGACTCGGCGACCTGGGCGGCGGCTTCGGCAGGCATCTCGCGGACCTTTGTGAGCTGACTGGGGGCACCCCCGGCCGGAGGCTGGGGGAGGGTGGTCATCCAGCGTAGCGCGCCCGGCGGTGTCCCCCGTACGCCCGCTCAGGCGGGGGCATCCGTCCCGGTCTCCTTCTTGATCTCCTTCCAGGCGTCCGGCGTCCGTGCCTCCACCGCCGCCGCCCGCCCCTCCTCGCGGCCGTACAGCAGCCCGTACGTGAACGCGCTCTCCCCGGCCGCGTGGGCCACCGCGGACAGCTCGCGCAGGGTCTCGCGGGCCATCACGCTGTCCTGGTGCTCGCCGAGCAGGGACTGGAGCGACTTCATGGACTTGACCAGGGACTTCGCCGGGCCGCCGAGGGCGGGGCGGGCCGCCTCGGCCGCGTAGCGGGTGCGCTTGGCCTTCTTGCGGGCCTCGTGCAGGCCGAGGTCGCGGTCGTGGCCGGGGGGCTGTGCCATGGCCGTCTCGATCAGGCCGGTCACCTTCGCGAAGTCCTTGTGCACGGCCTTGGCGAGGACCTTCTCCGGGTTCCCGGCGGCCGCTTTGCGCAGCGGCGGGTCGGCGGCCAGGGCGTCCAGGGTGTCCAGCAGGGCGAGGTAGCGCTTGGAGTCCAGGACGCCGAGGAGCCGGCCCCGGGAGCCGCGCTCGCCGGCCTCGGCCCAGGCGTGCAGACGGTCGTGGACGGGGCCGGAGACCAGGGGGCCGGGGACCTCGTCCAGGGCGGTCATCAGGCGTTCGGCGAGGACCTCCTGGTCGCGGCCCACGCCGAGTTCTCCGGCCAGCCACTTCAGCTCGTCGGCGACCGGGTCGGTGACCTCCCGGTCGAGGACCGTGCCGAAGGTGCGGAAGGTGCTGCGCAGCCGGCGGGTGGCCACCCGCATGTCGTGGACGGCCTCCTCGGTGTCCAGGCGTACGGCGGGGTCGAGTTCGACGATCGCGTCCCGCTGGGCGCGGACGTAGGCCAGGACGTGGTCGCCGGCCGTGCCGGGCGCGCCGGAGTCCGGCTTCGGCTTGCGCGGTTTGCCGCCCTTGGTCTCGGCCAGTGCCCGGGCCAGCTTGGAGGCGGACTTGGACGGTCGTACGCCCGCCTTGCCCAACCGTTTCTCCACCTTGTCGAGGAAGGCCGGGTCGCCGCCGTCGGCGAGTTCCACCTCGATCTCGGTCCACTGGGCCTTGCCCGTGCCGCCGAAGAGCCGTTCGGCCCGGACGCGGTCCACGCTCACCTCGGCGAGCAGGGCGCCCTCCGCGTCGACGAGGTGGCGGACGTCGCGGGTGGTGCGCAGCCGGATCACCGGGACCAGCCGGCCCTCGCGGACCCGGGAGCGGGCCAGGCCGGCCAGTTCGTCGGGGATCGTGTCGGAGAGCGGGGCGTGGATCTCGTCGCGGATGCCGGGGGCCACCGGGAGTTTGAGGTGCCAGCCGGCGTCGGTGCCTCCGGTGCGGTGGCGCAGGGTGACTCTGGCCGAGGCCAGGCGCAGGTCGGAGGTGTCGTGGTAGGTCGCGTCGAGTTCGGCGGTGCCTTTGTCCACGACGTTCGCCACGCCGGCGACGCCGGTCAGGTCGGGGAGTCCACTCTCGTCGGATTCGTACTTGCGCTCGATCTCACGCTTCGTATCCGCCATGAACCGAATCTAGTGGGCGTTGCCGCACAGGGACAGCGGGCACCGGAGGTAAATCGGAGGAAAAATGAAAATGAGGGTGAGGTGAACACATCGGAAACGACATGCTCACTTCACCCTCAAGGTGTCCCGCTGCCCCGCTGTGTGTCCCGTCACGCCGACATCGGGCGCTGCACCCTGATCGACTGCAACAGCCCCACCGCCACCCACACCGCGAACATCGACGAGCCGCCGTACGACACGAACGGCAGCGGCAGGCCGGTGACCGGCATGATGCCGAGGGTCATGCCGATGTTCTCGAACGCCTGGAACGCGAACCAGGCCACGATCCCCGCCGCCACGACCGTGCCGTACAGCTCGGTCGTCTCGCGGGCGATACGGCAGGCCCGCCACAGGACGACGCCGAGGAGCACGATGATCAGGCCCGCGCCGACGAAGCCCAGCTCCTCCCCCGCCACCGTGAAGACGAAGTCGGTCTGCTGCTCGGGGACGAACTGGCCGGTGGTCTGCGAGCCGTGGAACAGGCCCGCACCGGTCAGGCCGCCGGAGCCGATGGCGATCCGGGCCTGGTTGGTGTTGTAGCCGACGCCCGCGGGGTCGAGGTCGGGGTTGGCGAAGGCCGCGAAGCGGTTGATCTGGTACTCGTCCAGGATGTGCAGCTGCCAGACCGCGATCGCGCCCAGCAGGCCGGTCGCGAGCAGGCCGAAGACCCAGCGGTTGGAGGCGCCGGAGGCGAGCAGCACGGCCAGGATGATGATCACCATGACCATGACCGAGCCGAGGTCGGGCATCAGCAGCACGATCAGGATCGGTACCGAGGCCAGGCCCAGGGCCTGCAGGACCGTGCGGTGGTCGGGGTACTTCTTGTCACCGGCGTCGACCCGGGCCGCCAGTATCATCGCCATCCCCAGGATGATGGTGATCTTGACGAACTCGGACGGCTGGAGCGAGAAGCCGCCGCCGAGCACGATCCAGGAGTGCGCGCCGTTGACGGTGGAGCCCAGCGGGGTGAGCACGGCGAGGATGCCGAGCAGCGACAGGCCGTAGAGGATCGGCACCGCGTTGCGCAGCTGGCGGTGGCCGATCCAGACCGTGGCGATCATCAGGGCGAGCCCGATGCCGGTGTTCATCAGGTGCCGGAACAGGAAGTAGTACTGGTCGCCCTGGTTGATCTCGGTGCGGTTGCGGGTCGCCGAGAACACCAGCAGCGAGCCCAGCAGGGACAGTGCCAGGGCCGCCATCAGCATCGGCCAGTCCAGGCGGCGGGCCAGCGAGTCCCGGGCGAGCAGCCGGGTCCAGCCGGCCCGCGCGGGACCGTAGCCGGAGACGGAGAAGCTGTTGACTCCGGTCATGCCGGGAACCTCCCGCCACAAACGCTTCTCACGTCGGCATCCTCCGGCTTCCCCTCTTCCGGGTGTTCCGGGTGTTCCGCGCCCGCCTTCGGGTGTCGCGGTTGCCCGTCGACGGCGAGGACGTGGTGGCCGGGGTCTGCTGGCCGTCGTCGCCCTTGTCGCTCTGCTGGCTCGCCTGGAAGTCCTTCACCGGGTCCTTGGAGATCTTCGGGGAGGCGATGGTGCCGTCCGTGCGGACCTTCGGCAGGCCCTGCTGCGGGCTGTAGAGCAGCGCCTTCGACTTGTCGACGGAGCCGTCGGCGCCGACGCCGTACAGCGCGCTGTAGATGTTGCGGACCGCCTCACCGGAGGCACCGGAACCGGTACCGGCCTGGGCGATGGTCATGATGACCGTGTAGTCCTTGGTGTAGGTGGCGAGCCAGGACGTGGTCTGCTTGCCGTAGACCTCGGCGGTACCGGTCTTGCCGTGCAGGGCGATCTTGTCCTGCGGCCAGCCGCCGAACTTCCAGGCGGCCGTACCGCGGGTGATGACGCCCGCGAAGGCCTCGTCCATGCCCTTGAGAGCGGCCTGACTGACGGGCAGCTTGCGCAGCGCCTTGGGCTTGATCTCCTGGACGGACTTGCCGTCGGCGCTGATGATGGCCTTGCCGATGGTCGGCTGGTACTCGGTGCCGCCGTTGGCCACCGCGCCGTAGATCATCGCCTCCTGGATCGGCGTGACGAGGGTGTCGCCCTGGCCGATGGAGTAGTTGATCTCGTCGCCCTCGCGCATCTTGTTGCCTTCGAGGCAGTTCTCGTACTCGATCTTCTCGACGTAGGTGCCGTCCTTCTTGCCGGACTTGCACCAGGCGTCCTTGTTGGCCTTCCAGTAGTCGAGCTTCCACTGGCGGTCGGGGACCCGGCCGGTGACCTCGTTGGGGAGGTCGACGCCGGTCTCCTTGCCGAGGCCGAACTGGTGGGCGGTCTTGAAGAACCAGTCCTTGGGCTCGCCCTTCTTCGGGTTGATGCCGCCGTCCTTCTTCCACTCGCGGTCGGCGAGGCCGTAGAAGACGGTGTCGCAGGACACCTCCAGGGCGCGGCCGAGCGAGATCGGGCCGAAGTTCTCGCCCTCGAAGTTCTTGAAGACCTGGCCGCCCACCGAGTACGAACTCGTGCAGGGGTAGCCGCCGTCCCACACGTAGCCGGCCTGGACCGCGGCGGCCGTGGAGACCACCTTGAACGTCGAACCGGGCGCCGCCTGACCCTGTATGGCCCTGTTGAGCAGCGGGTAGTCGGAGTTCTTGCCGGTGAGGGCCTGGTAGTCCTTGGCGGAGATGCCGCCGACCCAGACGTTCGGGTCGTAGGTCGGCGCGGAGGCCATGGCGACGATCCGGCCGGTCTTGGCCTCCATCACGACGACGGCGCCGGAGTCGGCCTTGTAGTTCTCCTGGGTGATCTTGTCGTACTGCTTGCGCGCGACCTTCATCGCGTTGTCCAGCTCGTACTCGGCGACCCGCTGGACCCGGGAGTCGATGCTGGTGACCAGGTTGGAACCGGGCTCGGCGGCATCGGACTTGGCCTTGCCGATGACCCGGCCGAGGTTGTCCACCTCGTAGCGGGTGACGCCGGCCTTGCCGCGCAGTTCCTTGTCGTACTGGCGCTCCAGGCCGGAGCGGCCGACCATGTCCGAACGCAGGTAGGGCGAGCTGGTGTTCTGGGCCTGCTGGATCTCGTCGTCGGTGACCGGGGAGAGGTAGCCGAGGACCTGGGAGGTGTTGGACTTGCCGGGGGCCGGGTAGCGGCGTACGGCCTCGGGCTCGGCGGTGATGCCGGGGAAGTCCTCGGCGCGCTCGCGGATCTGCAGGGCCTGCTTGGCGGTGGCCTCGTCGGTGATCGGGATCGGCTGGTAGGGGGAGCCGTTCCAGCAGGGCTGCGGGGTCTTGGAGTCGCAGAGGCGGACCTTCTGCATGACCTCGGTGGGGCTCATCCCGAGGACGCCGGCGAGCTTGGTGAGGACCGCCTTGCCGTCGTCCGCCTGCTTGAGCAGGTCGGTACGGGAGGCGGAGACGACCAGCCGGGTCTCGTTGTCCGCGATGGGGACTCCGCGCGCGTCCAGGATCGAGCCGCGTACGGCGGGCTCGACGACCTGCTGGACGTGGTTGCCGGAGGCTTCCTTCTGGTACTCGGCGCCCTCACGGATCTGCAGGTACCACAGGCGGCCGCCGAGGGTGCCGAGCAGGGAGAGGACCAGGATCTGGATGACGACGAGACGGATCTGGACCCGTGGGGTCCGTCCGGTCTCGGGAATATTGGTCACTGGGTTGCCTCCCCCTCTCAGTGCTGTACGTATGTGTCATATACGACGAAGCTGTGGGCGGCGCCGCCGGGCCGCCGGGTGAACTCCCCTGCGCTCACAGGCGCTTGACCCCCTTGATGCGGCCGACGCGGACGTTGCGGGTGCGGGCCCTGGCCTTCAGGGAGCCGAGGCCGCCGCGCTGGCCGCCGATGCGCAGTCCGGTGCCGGAGGAGAGCCAGCCGGAGGAGATGTCGCCCGACCTGGTGCCGGAGTTGGCCTCCGTCAGCGGGTCGCTGTCGGCGCGGCGGGCCAGCCACATGATGCCGGGGACCACGAAGGGGGCGAGCAGCAGGTCGTAGAGGGCGGCGCTGATCAGCAGGCTGGTCATGCCGACGTGGCGGGCGGCGGTGTCGCCGACGAGGGCGCCGACACTCGCGTACAGCAGGGTGGAGCCGATGGCGGCGGCGACCACGACGAGCATCGGCCCGGTCGCGGACTTCAGCCGGCCGTTCTCCGGCTTGATCAGGCCCGCGAAGTAGCCGACGACGCACAGCACCAGGGCGTAACGGCCGGCCGCGTGGTCGGCGGGCGGGGCGAGGTCGGCGAGCAGTCCGGCGCCGAAGCCGACGAGGGCGCCGCCGACATGGCCGTAGACCATGGCGAGGCCGAGGACGGTGAGCAGCATCAGGTCGGGGACGGCACCGGGGAGGTGGAGGCGGGCGAGGACGCTCACCTGGACCACCAGGGCGACGACGACCAGGGCGGTGGAGAGCAGGATCCGGTTGACACGCATGAAGGGATTCAGCTCCTACCGCTGCTGCTGGTCGTTGGTGTCGGTCTCGTCCGTGCCCGAGTTCGTGCCCGAGTCGGTGCTTGAGTCCGTGCCCGAGTCCGATCCCGTGTTCGCGTCCGTGTTCGCGCTCGCGGACGGGGTGACCGTGACGGTCACCGTCGGGATCGGCGTCGGCTTCGGCTTGGCCGGGAGCACCTCGTCGCGCGGGTCCTTCTTCGGCGCCTCGACGACCACGCCGACGATGTCGAGCTTGGTGAAGGACACGAACGGCGTGACGTACAGGGTGCGGGTGAGGCCGCCGTTGGACGGGTCGACGCTGGAGACCGTGCCGACCGGGACGCCGGGCACGAAGGGCCGGTCGGCCTGGGAGCCGAAGGTGACGAGCCGGTCGCCCTTCTTCACCTCGGCCTTGCCGTTGAGGAGTTCGACGCGCAGCGGGCGGTCGCCCTGCCCGGAGGCGAAGCCGAGTTCGTCGCTGCCCTCCATGCGCGTGCCGACGGTGAAGTCGGGGTCGTTGGCGAGCAGGACGGTGGAGGCGTCGGGGCCGACCGTGGTGACGCGGCCGACCAGGCCGTTGCCGTTGAGGACGGTCATGTCGCGCTTGATGCCGTCGTTGGCGCCGACGTCGATGGTGATGGTCCAGGAGAAGCCCTGCGCCGACCCTATGGCGATGACCTGGGCGCCCTTGATGCCGTACTGGCCCTCGGCGGCGATGTTCAGCATCTTGTCGAGCTGCGCCAGGCGGCTGCGGTTGCGGTCGTTGCTGCCGAGCTTCGCCTTGAGGGTCGCGTTCTGCTTCTCCAGCCGGGCCAGCCGGTCGTGCCGTGCACCGGAGTCGCGGACGGCGGAGACGGCGTTGCCCACCGGGTCCACCACCGTCGACATGCCGTTCTCGATCGGGCCGAAGACCGCGGCCGCGGCCTGCCGGGCGCCGTCGACCGGGGAGTTCCTGCCACCTCGGATGTCCACCGTGATCAGCGCGAACGCGATCGCGATCAGCAGCACCAGGAGCAGCCGGCTCTCTTTCGTGTCCCTCACGTGCGGCGGCCGTGCCTTCCTCGATAGGAACCTGCGGGAGCTTGTGCGGTGAATCGGGGGAAAGTCAGGGGGAGGAAGCTCGTTCGTGCGAGCCTATGCCTCCATATCAACGATCCGCCGCACGAGAGGGGATCATCTCGTACGGCGGAATCGAAGAGTTACGTCATCTGCGCGGCTGGGCGTCCAGGACCTGCTGGAGCGCCTCGAATTCCTCGACGCACTTGCCGGAGCCGAGCGCCACGCTGTCCAGCGGGTCCTCGGCGATGTGGATCGGCATGCCGGTCTCCCGGCGCAGCCGCTCGTCCAGACCGCGCAGCAGTGCTCCGCCGCCGGTCAGAACGATTCCCCTGTCCATGATGTCACCGGACAGCTCCGGCGGGCACTTGTCCAGCGTGGTCTTGACGGCGTCCACGATCGCGTTGACGGGTTCCTCGATCGCCTTGCGGACCTCGGCGGCCGAGATGACGACGGTCTTCGGCAGCCCGGACACCAGGTCCCGGCCGCGGATTTCGGTGTGCTGGTCGTCGTCGAGGTCGTACGCCGAACCGATCGTGATCTTGATCTGCTCGGCCGTCCGCTCACCGAGAAGAAGGCTGTACTCCTTCTTGATGTGCTGGATGATCGCGTTGTCCAACTCGTCGCCCGCGACACGGATCGACTGGGCGGTGACGATGCCGCCCAGCGAGATGACCGCCACCTCCGTGGTGCCGCCGCCGATGTCCACCACCATGTTGCCCGTGGCCTCGTGGACCGGCAGGCCGGAACCGATGGCGGCCGCCATGGGCTCCTCGATGATGTGCACCTGGCGGGCACCGGCCTGCGACGACGCCTCGATCACCGCGCGGCGCTCAACACCGGTGATACCGGAGGGCACGCACACGACGACCCGCGGCCGCGCCAGGTAGCGCCGCTTGTGGATCTTCAGGATGAAGTAGCGGAGCATCCGCTCGGTGATCTCGAAGTCGGCGATCACACCGTCCTTCAGCGGACGTACGGCGACGATGTTGCCGGGCGTGCGCCCGATCATCTTCTTCGCTTCCGCGCCGACCGCCAGAATTCCACCGGTGTTCGTGTTGATCGCGACGACGGACGGCTCGTTGAGTACGATCCCGCGACCCCTGACGTACACCAGCGTGTTGGCGGTCCCGAGGTCGACAGCCATGTCACGGCCGATGAACGACATTGAGTTCCCCATCAGGATTCGTCTGGCCTTCCCGGGAGCTTTTGAGGGCATTTCAGGTCGGCGAAGTTGGTGCTGTGACGTGAAGGCTTCCATCGTAGACGCGCCTGCACGAACACCGCGCGAGGGTCTTCGCCATTGTCAGCACGTGCGGGGCCGTCTCGCTTGTGGAGACGGTCCGACGGGGGCACTCGTTCCCCCGAACGGCACGCATATGCCGAGGGACGGCCGAAATCATTCGACCGTCCCAGGCCAGACGGAGTAGCGGACTGACGTTCAGTCAGAAAAATCTACGGAAACTCTACGGACCCCGTCCCGGGGAGTCAGGCGCGGCCCGGGAAGAAGATCTTGACCTCGCGCTCGGCGGACTCCTCGGAGTCGGACGCGTGGATCAGGTTCTCGCGGACGATCACGCCGAAGTCGCCGCGGATGGAGCCCGGCGCGGCGGCGATCGGGTCGGTGGGACCGGCCAGCGCGCGGATGCCCTCGATGACCCGCTCGCCCTCGACGATCAGGGCGACGACCGGGCCGGAGGCCATGAACTCGACCAGCGGCTCGTAGAACGGCTTGCCGACGTGCTCGGCGTAGTGCTGCTCCAGCGTCGCCCGCTCCAGGGAGCGCAGTTCCAGCGCGGTGATCCGCCAGTCGGCCTTGCGCTCGATACGGCCGATGATCTCGCCGGTCAGGCCGCGACGGACGGCGTCGGGCTTGAGCAGGACGAGGGTGCGCTGAGTCACGTGAGGGCTCCTTCGCGGTACTTACGTGTGCGGTGAGGAGAGGCTACAGGGCTGGTCCGGACGCCCGTCACGCAGTGTCAGCTCCCGGGGCCGCAGACCGGTCCGCCCGGTCCGCCTGGGCGGCGAAGCGCGCCTTCGCCTCGTCGATCTTCCTGCCGTAGTGCACCGACGCCCACCACAGGGCCGCGAAGACCACGCCCAGGAAGTACATCGTCGGCACGAAGACGCCGGAGGCGATCAGGGCGATCTGCAGGGCCCAGCCGAGGGCGATGCCGCCGGGGCGGGTGATCACACCGCACAGGGCCAGGCAGAAGACCATCGCGATGCCGCTGACCAGCCACACCGTGGCGGTGGACAGGTCGGGGTCCTTGATGGCGACCAGCGCCGCGAAGCCGATGACGAAGAACTCGCCGATCAGGGTGGAAGCACAGAGCGTACGCATCGTCAGCGCCTCCCCAGGAGCAGCCGGGCCTCGCCGACGGTGATGACGGAGCCGGTGACCAGCACCCCCGCGCCCGCGAACTCGCCCTCCTCCTCGGCCAGCGTGATCGCGGCCTCCAGGGCGTCGGGCAGCCGCGGCTCGACCTGGACGCGGTCCTCGCCGAACACCTCGACGGCGACCGCGGCCAGTTCGTCCGCGTCCATCGCGCGGTGGCTGGAGTTCTGGGTGATCACGACCTCGGCGAAGATCGGCTCGAAGGCCTCCAGGAGGCCCCGGACGTTCTTGTCGCCGCTGGCCCCGACCACGCCGATCAGCCGGCTGAAGTCGAGGGCCTCGCCGACCGCCTCGGCGGTGGCGCGGGCGCCGGCCGGGTTGTGCGCGGCGTCCAGGACGACGGTGGGAGAGCGCCGGACGACTTCGAGGCGGCCCGGCGAGGTGACCGCCGCGAACGCCTTGCGGACCGTGTCGACGGCGAGGGGCTCGGGGCGCTGGGAGCCGACGCCGAAGAACGCCTCCACGGCCGCCAGCGCGACGGCCGCGTTGTGGGCCTGGTAGGGGCCGTGCAGCGGGAGGAAGACCTGGTCGTACTCGCCGCCGAGGCCGCGCAGGGTGAGCACTTGCCCGCCGACGGCGACCTGGCGGGCGACCACGCCGAACTCCAGGCCCTCGCGGGCCACCGTGGCGTCCACCTCGACGGCCTTCTTCAGCAGCACCTGGGCCGCGTCCACCGGCTGCTGGGCCAGGATCACGGTGGCGTCCTGCTTGATGATCCCGGCCTTCTCGCCGGCGATCTCGGCGGTGGTCTCGCCGAGCCGGTCGGTGTGGTCGAGGTCGATGGGGGTGACGACGGCGACGTCCCCGTCGATGACGTTGGTGGCGTCCCAGGAGCCGCCCATGCCGACCTCGACGACGGCCACGTCGACGGGGGCGTCCGCGAAGGCCGCGTACGCCATGCCGGTGAGCACCTCGAAGAAGGAGAGCCGGTACTCCTGCCGGGAGTCGACCATCTCGACGTACGGCTTGATGTCCTGGTAGGTCTCGATGAACCGCTCGGCGGAGATCGGGGCGCCGTCGAGGCTGATGCGCTCGGTGACCGACTGCACGTGGGGGCTGGTGTAGCGGCCGGTGCGCAGGTCGAAGGCGCCGAGCAGGGCCTCGACCATGCGGGCGGTGGAGGTCTTGCCGTTGGTGCCGGTGATGTGGATCGAGGGATACGCCCGCTGGGGCTCGCCCAGGACGTCCATGAGGGCGGTGATCCGGGTGACCGAGGGCTCCAGCTTGGTCTCGCCCCAGCGGGTCGCCAGCTCCGCCTCGACCTCGCGCAGGGCCCGGTCGACCTCGGGGTCCTCGGGGCGGCCCGGGACGTCGGCCTGCGCCGGGCCGCCCTGGGTACGCAGGGTCCGGCTGCCGGCCTCGATCACCGCGAGATCGGGGTCGCGGTCCGTCTCGGCCTCGATGATCTCGTCGAAGCTGTCATTGGGGTCGCGCGGAGGCAGATCACTCACGGCACCAGTCTACGGAGCCCGGCACGCGCCCGGCGGCCCAGGAGGGCCCGGCGGGCTAGGAGGGCCCGGCGGTGGGCAGGGTCTGCTCGCACCAGATGGTCTTGCCGACGGAGGTCTGCCGGGTGCCCCAGCGCTGGGTGAGCTGGGCGACCAGCAGCAGGCCGCGGCCGCCCTCGTCGAAGACGCGGGCCCGTCGCAGGTGGGGGGCGGTGCTGCTGCCGTCGGAGACCTCGCAGATCAGCATCGTGGTGTCCCGGATGAGGCGCAGCTGGATCGGGGAGCCGCCGTAGCGGATGGCGTTGGTGACCAGCTCGCTGACCACCAGTTCGGTGGTGTACGACAGGTCGTCCAGCTGCCAGGCGCCGAGCTGGCCGGTGGTCAGGGTCCGGGCCCGGGCGACGTGCTCGGGGTCCGCGGGGACGTCCCAGGTGGCCACCTGGTCGCAGGGCAGGGCGCGGGTGCGGGCCAGCAGCAGCGCGACGTCGTCGGCGGGCTCGCCGGTGCGCAGGGCTGCCACCACGTGGTCGCAGGTCGCCTCCAGCGACTTCCCGGGCGTCGCCAGCGCACGGCGGAGCAGGTCGAGGCCCTGGCTCAGGTCGAGGTTCCGGGAGTGCACCAGCCCGTTGCTGAACAGCGCGAGGGTGGTGCCTCCGGCGAGGTCCAGCTCGGTCGTCTCGAACGCCAGTCCGCCGAGCCCGAGCGGTGGTCCGGCCTGGCCGGGGGCCTTCTCCACCACGCCCTGCGGGGTGATCACGAAGGGCAGCGGATGGCCCGCGCTGGCGAGGGAGCAGCGCCTCGAGACCGGGTCGTAGACGGCGTACAGGCAGGTCGAGCCGACCTCTCCGGCCGGTTCCAGGGCGCCGTCGTCGAGGTGGAGGACGAGGTCGTCGAGGTGGGTGAGGAGCTCCTCCGGCGGCAGGTCGACGTCGGCGAGGGTGCGGACCGCCGTACGCAGCCGGCCCATGGTGGCCGAGGCCTGGATGCCGTGGCCGACGACGTCTCCGACGACCAGGGCCACCCGGGTGCCCGACAGCGGGATCACGTCGAGCCAGTCGCCGCCGACTCCGGCCCGGGTGCCGGTCGGGAGGTAGCGGTAGGCGATGTCGACGGCCGGCCGGGCGGGCAGGCTGTGCGGCAGCAGGCTGTGCTGGAGGGCCAGCGCGGTCTCGCGTTCCCGGGTGTAGCGCCGCGCGTTGTCGATGGCGGCCGCGGTCTTCGCGGCCAGTTCCTCGGCGTCGGACAGGTCGTCCTTCTCGAACGGCGGGGAGTCCCGGGTCCGCCAGAAGGCGATCATCCCCATCGGGACGCCCTGTGCCGACAGCGGCGCGGTGATCAGCGAGCCCATGCCGTAGGCGAGGAGCCGGTCCGCGCACCGGGTGTCGGCGGCCCACCCCGCCGGGGCGGTGCGCAGGTCGGAGTGGAGGGCGGCGCCGCTGCCGGGGGCGGCCCGGCAGAGGGCGGCCGGTGCGCCGACCGGGTCCAGCGGCGCCCCTTCGCGGATGCCGCCCCGGGCGACCCGGCGCAGGCCCGTGCCGTCGTCGTCCGCCGGCTCCCCGCCGGTCAGGACGGCTGCCGCCAGATCGACGGTGACGTGGTCGGCGAAGCGGGGGACGGCGACCCGGACGAGTTCGTCGGCGGTGCGCCGCACGTCGAGGGTGGTGCCCACGGCCGTACCGGCGTCGTAGAGCAGCCGGAGCCGGCGGTGGCTCTTCTCCTGGGAGGCGGCCATGGTGTTGAACGCCGTCTCCAGCTGCCCGATCTCCCGTCTGCCGGAGGGCGGCACCCGTGCGCTGAGGTCACCGGCGGCGAGCCGGGTGGCGGTGACGGCCATTCTGCGCACCGGCCAGACGATCACCCGGGTCACGTAGGCGCCGTAGCCGACGATCAGCAGGACCGCCCCGGCGACACCGATGGATGCCGCGAAGGTCAGCCGGTCCATCCGGTGTTCGAGGGCACGCTCCTGCTTGTTGATGACGACGCGCTCGTCGCCGAGGTAGTCGCTGAGCTGGCCGCGGAGCTCCTCGACGAGCTCCCTGCCCTCGCGCGTGCGCGCATTGCTGCCCGCATCGGGATCACCGCGCCGGACCGCGTCGACGAGCGGGACCGAGTAGTCGTCGATGTAGGACTGCCCGGACTCCCGGATCTGCCGGGCGAGCCGCTGCTGGGAGAGGGAGGGGCTCATGTCCACGAGCCGCTGTGCCTGCACGGGGAACTCGGCCCGTCCCGTCCGCCACGGTTCGAGGAACTCGTCCTTCCCGGTGATGACGTAGCGCAGCTGACCGCCCTCCATGTCGAGCACGGCCTTCTCGACGGCCAGGGCCTGGGTGAGGGCCGGCCGGCCGCCCCGGGCGGTCACCAGGGAGCCGCGTGCGTCCTGGATCGCCCACAGCAGCATCAGGAAGACGAGACCGATGAGCAGGGCGAGCAGGGCACCCGTGACAGCCGTCAGGGGGACCAGTCCCCCTTGCGGAGGTGTCGTCGTTCGGCCCCTGCGCAGCATGCGGGCGTTCCCTCCGCCACGAAGCATCAAAACGGAACATTAGGGTCATGTTCCTACTTTTGGATTGTAGGGCGGTGGCCGGTCCGTGCTTGGTGACGGAGAAAATGCGCGCAGGCGCCCGGCGGCCCGGGGAACGGGCTGGCGGACGCCTGCGGGGGCGTGCGGGTCATGCCTGCGGAAGGCGGTCCAGCTGGGCCTGGATCCGGGCGATGTCCTCGTCCGCCTTGGCCAGCCGGCCGCGGATCTTGTCCACCACGTTGTCCGGGGCCTTCGCCAGGAAGGCCTCGTTGCCCAGCTTGGCCGTCGCCTGGGCCTTCTCCTTCTCGGCGGCCGCGAGGTCCTTGGCGAGCCGCTTGCGCTCCGCCGCCACGTCGATCGTGCCGGAGAGGTCGAGGGCGACCGTGGCGCCGGCGACCGGGAGGGTGGCCGTGGCCGCGAAGGCGTCGCCCTCCGGCTGGAGGCGCAGCAGCTGGCGGATGGCCGCCTCGTGGGGCGCCAGGGCCGTGCCGTCCAGCGTCAGCCGGGCGGGGACCCGCTGGCCGGGCTGGAGGCCCTGGTCGGCACGGAAGCGGCGGACCTCGGTGATGACCTGCTGAAGCGTCTCGATCTCACGCTCGGAGCCCGCGTCACGGAAACCGGAGTCGGTCGGCCATTCGGCGATGACGACCGACTCGCCGCCGGTCAGCGTCGTCCACAGCGTCTCGGTGACGAAGGGGACGATCGGGTGCAGGAGGCGCAAGGTGACGTCCAGGACCTCGCCCAGGACCCGCCCGGAGACCTTCGCCGGCTCGCCGCCCGCCATGAACGTCGTCTTGGACAGCTCGACGTACCAGTCGAAGACCTCGTCCCACGCGAAGTGGAACAGGACGTCCGAGAGCTTGGCGAACTGGAAGTCGTCGTAGAGCGCGTCGACTTCGGCGACCGTCGCGTTGAGACGGGAGAGGATCCAGCGGTCGGTCGCCGACATCTCCGAGGCGTCCGGCAGCGGGCCCTGCACCGTCGCGCCGTTCATCAGCGCGAAGCGCGTGGCGTTCCAGATCTTGTTGGCGAAGTTGCGCGAGCCCTGGACCCAGTCCTCGCCGATCGGGACGTCGACGCCGGGGTTGGCGCCGCGGGCGAGCGTGAACCGGAGCGCGTCCGAGCCGTACTTGTCCATCCAGTCCAGCGGGTTGACCGCGTTGCCGAAGGACTTCGACATCTTCTTGCCGAACTGGTCGCGGACCATGCCGTGCAGGGCGATGGTGTGGAACGGCGGGGTGCCGTCCATCGCGTACAGGCCGAACATCATCATCCGGGCGACCCAGAAGAAGAGGATGTCGTAGCCGGTGACCAGGACGGAGTTCGGGTAGAACTTCGCGAGCGACTCGGTCTGTTCGGGCCAGCCGAGGGTCGAGAAGGGCCAGAGGCCGGAGGAGAACCAGGTGTCGAGGACGTCGGTGTCCTGGTGCCAGCCCTCGCCGGTCGGGGCCTCGTCGTCGGGGCCGACGCAGACGACCTCGCCGTTCGGGCCGTACCAGACCGGAATGCGGTGACCCCACCACAGCTGCCGCGAGATGCACCAGTCGTGGAGGTTGTCGACCCAGTCGAAGTACCGCTTCTCCATCTCCTGCGGGTGGATCTTGACCCGGCCGTCGCGGACCGCGTCACCGGCGGCCTTGGCGAGCGGGCCGACCTTGACCCACCACTGCATGGACAGCCGCGGCTCGATGGTGGTCTTGCAGCGCGAGCAGTGGCCGACCGAGTGGACGTACGGCCGCTTCTCGGCGACGATCCGGCCCTCGGCGCGCAGCGCGGCGACGATGGCGGAGCGGGCCTCCAGCCGGTCCAGGCCCTGGAACGGACCCGGGACCGTGATGACCGCATGCTCGTCCATCACGGCGATGTTCGGCAGGTTGTGGCGCTGGCCGATCTCGAAGTCGTTCGGGTCGTGGGCCGGGGTGACCTTGACCGCGCCCGTGCCGAACTCCGGATCGACGTGGGTGTCCGCGACGACCGGGATGAAACGCTCGGTGAGCGGGAGGCGGATGTTCTTGCCGACGAGGTGCTTGTAGCGCTCGTCGTCGGGGTGCACGGCGACGGCCGTGTCACCGAGCATCGTCTCGGCACGGGTGGTGGCGACGACGATCGTGTCGTCCCCCTCCCCGTACTTCATGGAGACCAGCTCGCCGTCGTCGTCCTGGTACTCGACCTCGATGTCCGAGATGGCCGTGAGGCAGCGCGGGCACCAGTTGATGATGCGCTCGGCGCGATAGATCAGCTCGTCGTCGTAGAGCTTCTTGAAGATGGTCTGGACGGCCTGGGACAGAC
Organism: Streptomyces sp. NPDC058683; assembly: GCF_042716195.1. Lineage (NCBI taxonomy): Bacteria > Bacillati > Actinomycetota > Actinomycetes > Kitasatosporales > Streptomycetaceae > Streptomyces > Streptomyces sp. NPDC058683. The sequence continues at coordinate 86,414 of NZ_JBHXSK010000037.1, read as the reverse complement.
CCTCGTCCATGGTGAAGCGCTCACGGGACCAGGCGACGCCGTCACCGAGGCGGCGCATCTGGCCGGAGATCTGTCCGCCGGACTCGGCCTTCCACTGCCAGACGCGCTCGACGAAGGCCTCCCGGCCCAGGTCGTGGCGGGACTTGCCCTCCTTGCCCAGCTCCCGCTCGACGACGTTCTGCGTGGCGATGCCGGCGTGGTCCATGCCGGGCTGCCACAGCGTCTCGTAGCCCTGCATGCGCTTGCGGCGGGTGAGGGCGTCGATGAGGGTGTGCTCGAAGGCGTGCCCGAGGTGCAGGCTGCCCGTGACGTTCGGCGGCGGGATGACGACGGTGTAGGGCGGCTTGTCGCTCTTCGCGTCCGCCTCGAAGTACCCGCGCTCCACCCAGCGCTCGTACAGCGTCCCCTCTACGTCGGCCGGCGCGTACTGGGTCGGCAGTTCGGTGCTGGGCGCTGTGGGCTGCTGCTGAGCGTTCTCGGTCACGGGGCTCAGTTTAGAGGTGTCACGGGGCAGTCCCGAAACGCGTTTGTTCTGTAACGGTGAGCACCCCCGCGCCATGAGCCTCCTGTGGCTGAGCCAGGATGTCGGGAACACATAAGCATCTGGAGGGGAACCCAGAGATGAGCTACAACCAGCCGGGCCCGTACGGAGGGCCGCCGCCGCAGCAGCCGGGACCGTACGGAGGGCCGCCGCCGCAGCAGCAGCCGGGTCCGTACGGCCAGCCGCCGCAGGCGCCCCAGCCCGGCTACGGCTACCCCCAGCAGGCCCCGCCGCAGCAGGGGCCCTACGGCCGGCAGCCCGGTTACGGCTACCCGCCCCAGGGTGTTCCCCCGCAGCAGAACCCGTACGGCCAGCAGCCGCCGTACGGCCAGCCTCCCTACGGCGTTCCGCAGCCGCCGGCTCCGGGCGGCGGCAGGAAGAAGACGGGGCTGGTCATCGGGGCGGTGGCGGTGGTCGCCGCCGTCGCGGTCGGCGCGTACTTCGTGCTCGCCGGGGGTGGCGGCGGACTCAAGGACGACGGGCCGCACAAGCTGACCGCGCCGGCCTCGGTCCTGTCCGCCAAGTACAAGCGGGTGGGTGACTCCAGCGAGCAGAAGGCGAGTTCGAGCGACGCCGAGGACCTCGCCAAGTCCGGTGTCACCGGCGCCACCTCGGTCACCGCGATCTACTCGACCGTCGACCTGGAGTCCCTGGACACCAGCGACCCGACGGACGTGGCGAAGGCGCAGACCGCCGAGAACGTCACCCTCTTCGGCGTGTACGGGTCGGTGAAGGATCCGGAGGCCGCGCTGGACGCCACCTTCGCCAACATGAAGAAGGACAGCACCTCGGACGACGACGTGCAGTTCGTCGGCGACGCCCGGTCCGTCTCGCCCGACGGGCTGGACGGCGCGGTGATGAAGTGCCAGCAGGCGAAGGGCAAGAACCAGCTCACCGGCAAGGCCCAGACGGCCTACCTGTGCATCTGGGCGGACTACAGCACCATCGGCATGGTGGAGCCGACGGCGGCGGTGAAGTCGTACAGCATCGACGAGTCGGCGAAGATCGCGGCCGATGTACGCAGTGAAGTGCGCGTCGCCAAGTAGCCGCCGACCCACGCGAAAGCGCCGGGCCCTCCTTGGAGGAGGGCCCGGCGCTTCGGTGTTGACGTGGTTACGCCGACTTCTGCTCCCCCGCGCCCCGGCCGCGCACGTCGCGCGGGATCAGGGTCGGGTTGACGTTGGAGTGGACGACGTCGGCCGTGATGACCACGCGGGCCACGTCCTTGCGGGACGGCACCTCGTACATCACGGACATGAGGACTTCCTCCATGATGGCGCGCAGGCCGCGCGCGCCGGTCTGGCGGAGGATGGCCTGGTCGGCGATGGCCTCCAGGGCCTCGCGCTCGAAGTCCAGCTCCACGCCGTCGAGTTCGAAGAGGCGCTGGTACTGCTTCACCAGCGCGTTGCGCGGCTCGATCAGGATCTGGAGCAGGGCCTCGCGGTCCAGGTTGTGCACCGAGGTGATGACGGGCAGCCGGCCGATGAACTCGGGGATCATGCCGAACTTGACCAGGTCCTCGGGCATGACGTCCTCGAACTGGTCCTTGGACTGCAGCTCCCGCTTGGAGCGGATCGTCGCGCCGAAGCCGATGCCCTTGGCACCCGCCCGGGACTCGATGATCTTCTCCAGGCCCGCGAACGCACCGCCCACGATGAACAGCACGTTCGTCGTGTCGATCTGGATGAACTCCTGGTGCGGGTGTTTGCGGCCGCCCTGCGGCGGCACCGACGCGGTGGTGCCCTCCAGGATCTTCAGCAGGGCCTGCTGCACGCCCTCGCCGCTGACGTCCCGGGTGATCGACGGATTTTCACTCTTCCGCGCGACCTTGTCGATCTCGTCGATGTAGATGATCCCGGTCTCGGCCTTCTTGACGTCGTAGTCGGCCGCCTGGATCAGCTTGAGGAGGATGTTCTCGACGTCCTCGCCCACATAGCCCGCCTCCGTCAGCGCGGTCGCGTCGGCGATCGCGAACGGGACGTTCAGCATGCGGGCCAGGGTCTGCGCCAGGAGCGTCTTGCCGGAGCCCGTGGGGCCCAGCAGCAGGATGTTGGACTTCGCCAACTCGATGGCGTCCTCGCGGCTTTGGCCGCCGCTGTTCTCACCGGCCTGGACCCGCTTGTAGTGGTTGTACACCGCGACCGAGAGTGCCTTCTTGGCCGGCTCCTGGCCGACCACGTAGCCCTCCAGGAACTCGTAGATCTCGCGGGGCTTGGGGAGTTCCTCCCAGCGCACCTCGCTCGTCTCGGCGAGTTCCTCCTCGATGATCTCGTTGCAGAGGTCGATGCACTCGTCGCAGATGTACACACCGGGCCCTGCGATGAGCTTCTTGACCTGCTTCTGGCTCTTGCCGCAGAACGAGCACTTGAGCAGATCGCCGCCGTCACCGATGCGTGCCACGGTGTGCTTCCCCTTCGCCTGGGAGACGCCTGGACTCTTTCGAATCCAGCGGCTCCTGGTGCTGCCTTATGTCGACGGTACCTTGCCGGGCCCCCCGTACGGGCCCCCCTTGGCACGGTTCACTTTGACGTGCACCTTGCCGAGCCCGCGGTCAAACCGGGCCAAGGGCGGCAGAGACTACATCCTCTGTCAGCGGACGTCAGCGTTGTTCATCTTCCGGGTGGAGATGATCTGGTCCACGATGCCGTACTCCAGCGCTTCCTCGGCCGTGAGGATCTTGTCGCGCTCGATGTCCTCGCGGATCTTCTCGATCGGCCGCTTGGTGTGCTTGGCCAGCATGTCCTCCAGCTGCTCGCGCATCCGGGTGAACTCGTTGGCGATGATCTCCAGGTCGGAGAGCTGGCCGCGGCCGGTGGAACCGGCCGGCTGGTGGATCAGCACACGGGAGTTCGGCAGCGCCATGCGCTTGCCGGGCGTGCCGGCGGCCAGCAGGATCGCGGCGGCGGAGGCCGCCTGGCCCATGCAGACCGTCTGGATGTCGGGCTTCACGAACTGCATCGTGTCGTAGATCGCCGTGAGGGCGGTCATGTCGCCGCCCGGGCTGTTGATGTAGATCGAGATGTCCCGGTCCGGGTCCATCGACTCCAGGCACAGCAGCTGCGCCATGACGTCGTTGGCGGAGGCGTCGTCGATCTGGACGCCGAGGAAGATCACGCGCTCCTCGAAGAGCTTCGCGTACGGGTCGTACTCGCGGATGCCCTGGGAGGTGCGCTCGACGAAGCGCGGGATGACGTAGCGGGCGTCGGGCCGGGGCCCGTCGTAGCGGGCGTCAGCAGCGCCGGGGATGTTGCTCATGAGGGTGTTCACCGTCCTGGTGGCGTTCGGGGGGCTGGAGTCTCGGCGGAGCGTGGCGTGGCCGGGCTCAGGAGGCGCCGGTACCGCCGCCTCCCGGAACACCGGAGGCATGCGTGATGATCCCGTCAATGAGACCGTACTCCTTGGCCTCTTCCGGGGTGAACCAGCGGTCGCGGTCGCCGTCGCGGACGATCGTCTCGACGCTCTGGCCGGAGTGCAGGGCGGTCAACTCGGACATGGTCTTCTTGGTGCGCAGCAGGTACTGGGCCTGGATCTTGATGTCCGAGACCGTACCGCCCAGGCCCGCGGAGCCCTGGTGCATCATGATGTCCGTGTGCGGCAGGGCGAAGCGCTTGCCGGCGGTGCCGCCGGTGAGCAGGAACTGGCCCATCGAGGCCGCCATGCCCATGGCGATGGTGACCACGTCGTTCGGGATGAACTGCATGGTGTCGTAGATCGCCATGCCGGCCGTCACCGAGCCGCCGGGGCTGTTGATGTAGAGGAAGATGTCCTTGCTGGGCTCCGCCGCGAGCAGCAGCAGCTGCGCGGTGATCTTGTTGGCGATGTCGTCGTCGACCTGCTGGCCCAGGAAGATGATCCGCTCGCCGAGCAGCCGGTTGTAGACCTGGTCGCCGAGGCCACCACCGAAGGAAGGCTCGCCGGCGGCGGAGGGCATCAGATTCGTCACGTATCCACCTGCTCGTCTTACGACGGCGCCGGGCCGTCTTACGTTTCCCTAGCGGGATCCCTGCCGGGGGCTTGGCCGGGGCTCGGTTCCCTTGGACCCCGGTCTCCTTGCCCCGTACTCATGGACCCTAACGCGATGGTCCCTTCGGGGAATCCCGGTAACAGGGCTGTTCGCCGGGGGCGTAGAGCGGGCGCCTCCGGCGGAAGGACCGCTGTCAACCCGCCGTGACCGTGCCCCTGGGCGGGCGAGTGCGGCGCCGTCGTGGCTTGTCGCGCCCGCGCGGTGGCAGCCGCATGTCCCCTGCAGCCCCGCGCCCCCGAGCGGCGGCTGTGCCGCCTTCGGGCGCGCCGCCCCGGCCCGTACCCCGGCCCGTACGACAAAGGGCTCCCGGGAACAGGTCCCAGGAGCCCTCTGTACGCCGTTGTGGGCGCCGTGGGCTCAGCCCTCGGTCTTCTCCTCGGCGGGGGCGTCCGTGGTCTCGGCGGCGGCCTCGGTGGTCTCCGCCTCGGTCTCGTCCTCGTCGTCCAGGTCGACGAGCTCGCCGTTGGTGTCCTTGACCGTGGCGGCCTCGACCACGACGGCCAGGGCCTTACCGCGGGCCACCTCGCCGACCAGGAGCGGGACCTGACCGCCCTCGACGACGGCCTGGGCGAACTGGTCGGGGGACATGCCGGAGGAGGCCGCGCGCCGCATGAGGTGCTCGGTGAGCTCCTCCTGGTTGACGTTCAGCTTCTCGACCTTGACCAGCTCGTCGAGGACGAACTGGGTCTTGATGCCCTTGACCGCGGCTTCCTTGGTCTCGGCCTCGAACTCCTCGGCGGTCTTGCCCTGGATCTCGAGGTACTTCTCGAGGTCGAGGCCCATCTGGGCGAGCTGGTGGTGCTCCAGGTTGTGCTTGCGGGTGTTGATCTCGTCCTCGAGGAGCTTCTCGGGGACGGGCACCTCGACGAGCTCCAGGAGCTTGTCCAGGACGCGCTCCTGGGCCTGCGTGGCCTGGTCGTACGTCTTCATGTCGGCCAGCCGCTTGCGGCTGTCGGCCTTCAGCTCGTCCAGGGTGTCGAACTCGGAGGCGAGCTGCGCGAACTCGTCGTCCAGCTCGGGGAGTTCACGCGCGGCTACCTGGGTGACCTTGACGGTGACCTCGGCCTCCTGGCCGGCCGCGGAGCCGCCCTTGAGCTCGGAGGTGAAGGTGGCCTCGCCACCGGCCTCCAGGCCCTTCACGGCGTCGTCGATGCCGTCGAGCAGCTCGCCGGAGCCGATGGTGTAGGACACGCCGTCGGCGATGCCGTCCTCCAGCACCTCGCCGTCGACCTTGGCCTCCAGGTCGATGGTGACGACGTCACCCTCCTCGGCGGCCCGCTCGACCGGAGAGGTGGACGCGAAGCGCTCGCGGAGCTGCTCCACGGACTTCTCGATGTCCTCGTCGGTCACCTCGACCGCGTCGACCTCGACCTCGATACCGGAGTAGTCCGGGATCTCCAGGGCGGGGCGGATGTCGACCTCGGCGGTGAAGTTCAGCGTCTCGCCGTCCTTCAGCTCGGTGATGTCGACCTCGGGCTGGCCCAGCGGGTTGAGCTCGGCCTCGTTGACCGCCTCGGTGTAGAACTTCGGAAGCGCGTCGTTGACGGCCTCCTCCAGCACCGCACCGCGGCCGAACCGCTGGTCGATGACGCGGGCCGGGATCTTGCCCTTGCGGAAGCCCTTCACCGTGACCTGCTGGTTGATCTTCTTGTACGCCGCGTCGAGGCTGTCCTTGAGCTCCTCGAAGGGCACCTCGACAGTGAGCCGAACCCGAGTCGGGTTCAGGGTCTCCACGGCGCTCTTCACGGTTCGGTCTCCTTGTGGCTGACTGCTTGGGTTCTGCCGGGACCAGAGAGGCACCGGCGGAGTTTCGCCGCCCGGAGGAGTTCGTAGGCCGCCGAGTGGGGGCCGGGACACGCGGGCGCGCAGCTTGCATAGTAACCGCAGCCGCTCAGCGCCCCAAAAGGCGATCAAGACGGACGCCGTCATTCGGTGGTCGGGGTGGCGGGATTTGAACCCACGGCCTTCCGCTCCCAAAGCGGACGCGCTACCAAGCTGCGCCACACCCCGTTTCGGTGCGACACGTAGGGTACATGCCCGGGCCGCCCACGTCGGCCGCTTTGTTCACCCGCGTCGGACTCGCATCCGCGGGGACCAACACGTTGGCCTACGCGGTGTACGACCCGCTACGATGCCTTCTGTGCCGCGGTCACGGACCTGCGGCGCATGGTGTGCGGGCGTAGCTCAATGGTAGAGCTTCAGTCTTCCAAACTGACTACGCGGGTTCGATTCCCGTCGCCCGCTCCGCGTGGCGAAGGCCCAGGCGAGAGGTTCCGACCTCCCGCCTGGGCCTTCGGTGCGTTCAGGGCCGGGTCGCCCCGCACCGTCGTGGGCCGGGCACGCCGACCGCGCGGACGGAGGAGCGGACGCTGTACAGGGCGTACGGAATCTACGTCTCGCGTTCCGTCGTCCACGTCTGTTGACGTCTGTCCACGTCCATCGACGTCTGTCCACGTCTCGTGTTCCGTCGCGCCGGTCCGGGCGCGCGCCCGCGCGCCCGCGCGGTCAGAAATTGATCGAGTTGATGGTCTGCGCTATCGAGTCGAGGAAGCGCTGGATGGAGGGGGCCATCCCGGTCGACGCGAGGAAGAAGCCGAAGAGGACGGCGACGATCGCGGGGCCGGCCTTGATGTTCCCCCCTCTGATCAGCACTACCAGGATGATCGCCAACAGCAGCACCACAGACAGTGAAATGGCCACAACTGATCACGCCCTCGGTCGGTTCCGCTCTCCCGGCCCGGGGGTACGACCCCGCACCCCCGCCAGAACCATCGTGCCACCAACCCGGCCGCACTATGCGGCCCGTGACACAACGTCGACAACTCACCGCCCACCGGTCCCCGCCCGCACAGTAATTCGAGGCTCCACCCGGCCGCAGATCCAAGGCAATTGGCAGGCATGGTTTCGGTGTCCACACAACGCGCGCGCAGCCAATTCGAATTGTTGACACAGGCATCACAAGGCGGGGCCACATGCAGACGTTATGCACCAATTAGTCAGGATGAATAGGGACATCACGGGTGTAAGTGCTGCATGAAACTGCATGGGTACAGGAGTCGACCCCGGTAAATCGACCGGCGGTTCGCAGGCGATCACGGCGGATATCCCGCATTCACGTCGGCGGTTTTACGAAATCCCACAGGCGCCGCTAGGGTGCCTCAGATGTTTGCCGCCGCCACGTCCCCCGGCCAGAACCCAGCACCGCGTCCCCCGGCCCGGCCGCCGGCGGACAGACAGCGCGACGCGTTCTTCGACAACGCCAAGTACCTGGCGATCGTGCTCGTCGCGATGGGTCACTCCTGGGAGCCGCTGAAGGGCGACAGCCGCGTCCTGGAGGCGCTGTACTGCGTCGTGTACGCCTTCCACATGCCGGCGTTCATCATCATCTCCGGCTACTTCTCGCGGAACTTCGACATGCGCCCGGACCGGCTGAAGCGCCTGGTCACCGGTGTCCTCGTGCCGTACGTCCTGTTCGAGACGGCCTATTCGCTGTTCCAGCGGTACGTCGCCCACTCCCCCGGTCAGGACATCAGCCTGCTCGACCCCTGGTACCTGACCTGGTTCCTGTGCGCGCTGTTCGTCTGGCGGCTGACCACGCCGATCTGGCGGGCGGTCCGCCACCCGCTGCCGGTCGCCTTCCTCGTCGCGATGCTGGCGTCCGTGTCCCCCACCATCGGTGACGACCTGGACCTCCAGCGGGTCCTGCAGTTCCTGCCGTACTTCGTGCTCGGCCTGTGCCTGCGGCCCGAGCACTTCCGGCTGGTACGCCGGTGGCCGGTGCGGATCGCCGCGGTGCCGGTGTTCGCGGTCGCGCTGGCGTTCGCCTGGTGGTCGGTGCCGCGGATGAACACCGCGTGGTTCTACCACCGGGACTCCGCGCAGGAGCTGGGTGCGCCGTGGTGGTGCGGGCCGGTGATGGTGCTCGCGATGTTCGGCTGCTCGATGCTGCTGACGGCCTGCTTCCTGTCCTGGGTACCGGGCCGGCGGATGTGGTTCACGGCACTGGGCGCGGGCACGCTGTACGGCTACCTGCTGCACGGTTTCGTCGTGAAGTACGCCGACCACGCGGGCTGGTTCGACCCGAGGTGGCTGCACGGGCCGCTCGGCGAGATCCTCGTCACCGCGCTCGCCGGCGTCGTCGTCACGCTGCTGTGCTCCCGGCCCGTCCAGCGGGTGTTCCGGTTCGCCATGGAGCCGAGGATGGCCTGGGCGTTCCGGCAGGACCCGGCGGAGATGGCGCGGGGGCGGCAGAGCCGCGAGGGCCGGGAGGACCGGGAGGACCGGGAGGACCGGGAGGACCGGGAGATGGCCAACGCGTGATTCCGCTTACGCGGATTCCGCTTGCGCGGACAGACCGAGGAGGGCGCGCATCCGGGCGTACTTCTCGGTCAGCCGTTTGCGGGTGTCCTCGTCGAGTACGGCGAGACGGCCGGGGTCGGCGTTGTGCGCGAGGTCGGCCTGTTTGACGAGGAGCGCGCCCGGGGTGTCCAGGATGCGGCGGGCGTACGTCTCGGGGGGCTCGCCGGGGCGTTTGGTGACGGCGAGGACGATGGCCCTGGTGCGGGCGGTGAGGGGGGCCGCCGCCAGCCAGTCCGCGGTGAGGGCGTGGTCCTCGACGGCGTCGTGCAGCCAGGCGGCCGCGATCTGCTCCGGGTCACCGCCGCGGACGCGGACGCCTTCGGCGACGGCGGCGAGGTGCTCGGCGTAGGGGCGGCCGGCCTTGTCGGTCTGCGCCGCGTGAGCGGCTCGGGCGAGCGTCTCCACTTCGGCGAGGGAGAGCGGGGTCGGAGTCACGGTGCGAGTATCCCGTGGCGGGGGTGGGGGTGGGGACGCTTACCGGCGCTTGCAGGGTGCCTCCCCCAGAGGGGGTACCCCCAGCGCCCACCCGTGCCGCCTGGGGGCACCTCCCAGGCCCTTAAGGCACTGGGGGAGGCACGACTGCCCGCAGCTGAGGAGAGACGGCGGGCGAAGCGCCCCGTCAGGGGCGCGGGGAACTGCGCGACCAGCCCCCACCGGCCCGCAGCCCGACCGTCGGCCTCCTCACCGCGCCGCCTCCCGGCAGATCAGCAGCAGCGCCCGGTCGTCGTTCACGTCCTTCGCCACCGCCTCGATCAGGTGCCAGGCCGCCCCGTGGAAGCCGCCGGCGACATAGCGGTCGGCCTCTCCCGTGAGGCGGTCGATGCCCTCCACGATGTCCCGGTCCGACGTCTCCACCAGGCCGTCCGTGAAGAGCATCAGCACGTCCCCCGGGCGCAGCGAACCCTTGACCGAGTCGAACTGCGCGCCGTCGTACACGCCCAGGAGGGGCCCCTCCGCGACCTTCTCCTCCCAGCGGCCGCTGCCCGCGCTGAGCTGGAGGCCCGGGGGGTGGCCCGCGGAGTAGAGCTCGTAGTCGCCGGAGTCCAGGTCGAGGACCAGGTGGATCGAGGTGGCGAAGCCCTCGTCCCAGTCCTGGCGCAGGAGGTAGCCGTTGGCGGCGGTGAGGAAGGCGTGCGGGGGCAGCGAACCCAGGAGGCCGCCGAACGCGCCGGACAGCAGCAGGGCGCGGGACGCCGCGTCCATGCCCTTGCCGGAGACGTCCGTGAGGACGACCTCCATCGTGCGGCCGTTGTTCGTGCGGGCCGCGACCACGAAGTCGCCGGAGAAGGACTGCCCGCCGGCCGGCCGCAGGGCCATCTCGCGGTGCCAGCCCGGCGGCAGCTTCGGCAGCTTGCTCTGCACCCGGATGCGTTCGCGCAGGTCGAAGAGCATGGTGCCGCCGCGCCGCCAGGGCACGCCGACCCGGCTGCGGAACTGGGCGGTGAGAAGGCCGAAGAAACCGCAGGCGGCGACGACGAGGACCACGCCCGGGGTGACCCGGGAGGGGCCCTCGGTGTAGGGGCCGAGCCGTACCGACTCGACGATCAGCGCCGTGGCCGCCGCCGCGTACAGGCCGAGCAGGCTTGCCGGGCGCAGCAGCAGGCCGCCCGCGATGATCGGCAGCACCAGGGAGGCCGGGGAGAACCACACCGAGTTGGCGAGGGTCATGGCCGCCAGCACCGGGACGGTCAGCAGGAGTCCGACGAGCGCGATCCAGTCGGAGCCGTCGCCGCGGAAGTAGTCCACGGCGCTTCTGCGCAGGCCGACGCGGGCCCGGTGCCACTGCATCTTGCACCGGGCCGTGAACGTCTCGGCCTTTCCGCGCCGGTCTCCGTCTACTGCCATTAGTTCGGGACCCTATCCATCGGACCAGCTGCTTGGCACGGGAGGTCCCACTTGTCCCCCGTCCGAGGTTCACCATCGACTGCGACTTCACAGTGAACTTCACCGGAAGCCCCCGCGTCGCCGTCCAGGAGAAATTCGCTGGCTTGTCCCGCATTGACCCTGATAGGCATGGCATATGGCGAGCGACGGTACGACCGAGTTGAAGGTGTTGCGTGCCGAGGAGTTCGACGGCTGGTGGGACCACCTGGTGCGGGCTTTCGGGGACGGCCCGGCGTCGGCCGAGGAGCGCGAGCTGGACCGGTCGCTGACGGAGGCCGAGCGTGCGCTGGCCGTCTGGGACGGGACCGAACTCGTCGGGACGGGCGGGGCGTTCAGCTTCCGGATGACCGTGCCGGGCGGTGCCGTGGTGCCCGTGGCCGGCGTCTCCATGGTGAGCGTGTCCGCGACGCACCGGCGGCGCGGGGTGCTGACCGCGATGATGCGGCGCCAGCTGGCCGACGTACGGGAGCGGGGCGAGGCGCTCGCCGCGCTGACCGCCTCCGAGCCGGCGATCTACGGCCGCTTCGGGTACGACACGGCGGTCTACCAGCTGCACGCCGAGATCGACACGAGCCGGGTGACGCTGGACGTGCCGGCCGGCACCGACGGCGTACGCCTGCGGTACGCGGCGCCGGCCGACGTGCTCGGCGCGTGCGAGGCGGTGTACGCGGAGCTGGTGCCGCTGCGGCCCGGGATGCTGGCCCGGCAGCCCGGCTGGGAGCGGGCGGGGCTGCTGGACCCGGAGAGCGAGCGGGACGGGGCGTCGGCGCTGCAGTGCGTGGTCGCCGAGCGGGACGGGCGGGTCACCGGGTACGCCCGGTTCCGGACCAAGCTGGGCTGGTCGCCGAGCGGGCACGACGGCACGGTGACGCTGGAGGACCTGGCCGCGCTGGACGCGGCGAGCGACGCGGCGCTGTGGCGGTTCCTGTTCGGCATCGACCTGATGTCGAAGCTGACGGTACGGGGGCGGCCGGTCGACGACGCCTGGCAGTACCTGGTCTCCGACATCCGGCGCTGTCTGACGCGGGTGCGGGACATGGGGTACGTCCGTCTCGTCGACGTCGGTGCGGCGCTCACGGCGCGGACCTACCAGGCGCCGGTGGACGTGGTGCTGGAGGTGGCCGACGCCTTCTGCCCGTGGAACGCGGGGCGTTGGCGGCTGACCGGCGACGCCAAGGGCGCGTCCTGCGAACGTACGACCGACGCGGCCGAACTCGCCCTGTCCATACGGGAACTGGGGGCGGCGTACCTCGGTGGTGTCTCCCTGCTGTCGCTGGCCCGCGCCGGCCGGGTGCGGGAGCTGCGGCCGGGGGCGCTGGCGGAGGCGTCGACGGCGTTCGGGTCGCCGGTACTGCCGTGGCTGCCGCACGGTTTCTAGTGCCCGCCGCTCAGCGTTCCTGGCAGCGGGGGCACCAGAAGAGGTTGCGGGCGGCGAGGTCGGCGGTGCGGATAGGGGTGCCGCAGACGTGGCAGGGCAGGGTGGCCCGGCGGTAGACGTACACCTCGCCGCCGTGGTCGTCGACGCGCGGTGGGCGTCCCATCGCCTCCGGGGTGTGCTCGGGGCGGACGGTGTCGATGCGGTTGTTCCGTACGCCTTCGTGCATGAGCCCGACGAGATCGGCCCACACCGCGTCCCACTCGGCGGGCCTGATCTCCCTGCCCGCGCGATAGGGATCGATCCCGTGCCGGAACAGCACCTCGGCGCGGTAGACGTTGCCGACCCCCGCGATGACCTTCTGGTCCATCAGAAGCGCGGCGACGGTCGTACGGCTGCGGGAGATCCTCCGGTACGCGACGTCCGGGTCGGCGTCGTCACGGAGCGGGTCCGGACCGAGGCGGGCGTGTATCGCGCTCTTCTCGCCGTCGGTGATCAGGGCGCAGGTGGTGGGGCCGCGCAGGTCGACGTACGAGCCGGCGTCGGCGAGGCGGAGCCGGACCGTGTCGGTGGCCGGGGGTGCGGGGGCGTCGCCGAAGGTGACCTTGCCGAAGAGGCCGAGGTGGATATGGACCCAGTCGCTGTCCCGGAAGCCGAGGAAGAGGTGCTTGCCGTGGGCTTCGGTACGGGTGAGGGGGGCGCCGTCGATCAGTTGCGCGGCGTCGGAGAACTTGCCCTGCGGGCTGCTGACCCGTACGGGTCCGGTGAGCCGCCGGTAGTCCGCCGCGAGCCGATGAATAGTGTGCCCTTCCGGCACGAAAGCCATTCCTTTCCCACCCACCCACCCGACTCGCTCGGTGAAGAGGAGAACGTCGAGAGGACAGGAGACTGAGGGCACCCCGCCGGGTCGCGGCCGTGCAACCGCCGGCCGCCCCCGGGCCTCGCCTCTCGGTGGGCCGAGTCGGGTGGGTGGGCAGGCGGCCGGGCGGGGAAGAGTGTTACGGCTGGGGGTGGTGCGGCGGGATCGGCGGGAGGTCGCCCGTCGTCTCGTACTCCGTCAGCATGTCGATGCGGCGGATGTGGCGCTCGCCCTCGGAGAACGGCGTGTTCAGGAAGGTCTCGACGAACTTCGTCGCCTCCTCCTGCGTGTGCATCCGCGAGCCCACCGCGACGACGTTCGCGTTGTTGTGCTGCCGGCCGAGTGACGCGGTCTCCTCGCTCCAGGCGAGCGCCGCCCGCACGCCCTTCACCTTGTTCGCGGCGATCTGCTCACCGTTGCCGGAGCCGCCGATCACGATGCCGAGGGACTCGGGGTCCGCCGCCGTCCGCTCGGCCGCGCGGAGGCAGAAAGGCGGGTAGTCGTCCTGGGCGTCGTAGATGTGGGGGCCGCAGTCGACGGGGTCGTGGCCCGCCGCCTTCAGCCACTCGACGAGGTGGTTCTTGAGTTCGAAGCCCGCATGGTCGGAGCCGAGATACACGCGCATGGGACGAGTGTGACACGCCCGTTAACGCACGGCAGCGTCGGGGCTGAACCCCGGAAAGTGTGAGTAACACTACAGAACCTCAGGAAAACCTCAAGTAACGATCTGGATTCAAAGGTTCAGGAATTCGTCTGCCTCCGTTTCACTGGACCAACTCGTACGCCGCTCGTACGGGACCCCCGCTCACCCCCGCTCAACGGCGCAAAGGAATTCCCCCCATGACTTCGCAGCCGACCACGACTGCCCCGTCCCCGGCCGGTGATCCCGGCAACGGCCTGCACGCAGGACTCAAGAACCGCCATCTGTCGATGATCGCCATCGGTGGTGTCATCGGCGCCGGTCTCTTCGTCGGTTCCAGCACCGGTATCGCCACCGCAGGACCCGGCATCCTGCTGTCGTACGCCCTCGTCGGCACGCTCGTCGTCCTCGTGATGCGGATGCTCGGCGAGATGTCCGCCGCCAATCCGACCTCCGGTTCGTTCTCCGCGCACGCGGACCGCGCGCTCGGCCGCTGGGCCGGGTTCTCCATCGGCTGGCTGTACTGGTTCTTCTGGGTCGTGGTGCTGGCGGTGGAGGCCACCGCCGGTGCCAAGATCCTGGAGGGCTGGATCCCGGCCGTGCCCCAGTGGGGCTGGGCGCTCATCGTGATGGTGGTCCTCACCGCCACCAACCTGATCTCGGTCGGCTCCTACGGCGAGTTCGAGTTCTGGTTCGCCGGGATCAAGGTCGTCGCGATCGGCGCGTTCATCGTCGTCGGCCTGCTGGCCGTCTTCGGCGTGCTGCCCGGCGTGCACGCCGACAAGGCGAGCTTCGCCAACCTCACCGACCACGGCGGATTCCTGCCCCACGGGCCCGGCGCGATCCTCACCGGTGTGCTGCTGGTCGTCTTCTCCTTCATGGGCAGCGAGATCGCCACCCTGGCCGCCGGTGAGTCCGAGGACCCGCAGCGGGCCGTCACCAAGTCCACCAACAGCATCATCTGGCGGATCGGCGTCTTCTACCTCGGCTCGATCCTCATCGTCGTCGCGCTGCTGCCCTGGAACGACCCGTCGATCAAGGAGAAGGGCTCGTACGTCGCCGCCCTCGACTCCCTCGGTATCGCGCACGCCGGCGAGATCATGAACTTCATCGTGCTGACCTCGGTGCTGTCCTGTCTCAACTCCGGTCTGTACACGGCCTCCCGGATGGCGTTCTCGCTCGGACAGCGCGGCGACGCGCCGAAGGCGTTCGCCCGGACCACCTCCCGCGGTGTGCCGGTGGCCGCGATCGTCGCCTCCGTCGTCTTCGGGTTCGTCGCCGTCTTCTTCAACTACCGGTTCCCGGACTCCGTCTTCCTCTTCCTCGTCAACTCCTCCGGCGCGGTCGCCCTGTTCGTCTGGCTGGTCATCTGCTTCTCGCAACTGCGCATGCGGAAGATCATCCAGGCCGAGGCGCCGGAGAAGCTCGTCGTGAAGATGTGGCTGTACCCGTACCTGACCTGGGCGACGGCCGGTCTGATCGTGTTCGTCCTGGGCTACATGCTGACCGACACGGAGGGCGAGAGCAGCGGTCGTACGACCGTGCTGCTGTCGCTGCTCGTCGCGGCGCTCGTGATCGCCGTCGCCGTGGTGAAGCAGAAGCTCGCGGGGAGCCGCGGGGCGGCCGCCGCGGAGGCGGGCGAGCCCGCCGACAAGGTGTCCGTCGGCTGAGCCGACCGCCGGTCACAGCAGGGTGAAGCCCTCCTTGACCCGCTCGTAGGTCCGCACGGCCTGGGTTTCGATCGCCGGCTGGTACCAGGTGTTGATCTGGTACGACTTGCCGTCGGCGTCGAAGCCCAGCAGCCGTGCGTGCCAGGGGACGCCCTTGAGGGTGAAGGTGTACTCCCAGATCACCGCCGGGTAGCCGCGGAACCTCGTCTCGACCAGCCTGATCTTGCTGTAGTCCCGGCCCTGGTGGGCGCTGCGTTCGGAGGCGCTCCAGCTGTCCATGAGGTCGCCGCGGGCCAGGGAGGACTTGGCGACGAGTTCCTGGCTGCCGTCGGGGGAGGTGTAGTGCACCTCGGCGCCGGTCTTCACGTCCCTGCGCCAGCCCTTCGGGGTCACCCAGGCGAATCCGCCGGCCTCCTCGTGGGCGCCGGGCGGGAGTGTGCGGGGGCGGGCGGTGCCCTCGACTGTGGGCGCCGATGTGGTGGGCGTGGCGGTCGAGGGGGACGGAGAGGTACCGGCCGCTGTGTCGTTGTCGCCGCCGCCTGTTGTGGTGGTGAGGAGGATGGCGAGGGCGGTGGCTACCGCCGCGGTTCCCAGTACGGCCAGGAGAGTTGTGCGTTTGGGGGCTTTGCGGTGGTGGGGCGCCGCGGGTGCGTGGGGGCTTGTCGCGCTCCGCGGCGGAGCCGCTGATGGATGCAGCCCCGCGCCCCTTTCGGGGCGCTGCATGGTGGGGCCCGCTGAATTGCTGGGCGGTGTCTCCGAGCGGACCTCGGAGCGTTGCGTCGCCGCCTCCGTCGATGCGCTGACCGGCGGTGGTGACGGTGGGCGTTCGTCCTCCGGTGCCGGAATGCGCAGCTTCGTCAGGTCCACGTACGCCGGGGTCGGGCGCTCCGCTGGAACCGGGGCCGGAGCCGAGGTCGGGGTCGGGGTCGGGGCCGGGGTCGGGGCCGGGTAGGTCTGCGTCGGGGTCTGGGGTGGGTACGCGACTGGGCGCAGGGTCTCTTCCACCTCCGCCAGGCCGGGCCTCGCCGTCGGTTCCTTCGCCAGCAGCGCCGCCAGCAGGTCGTGCAGCGGGCCTGCCCCGGCGGGGAGTTCGGGCTGCTCGTAGAGGACCGCGTGCA
Source organism: Streptomyces sp. NPDC058683 (assembly GCF_042716195.1). Classification (NCBI taxonomy): domain Bacteria; kingdom Bacillati; phylum Actinomycetota; class Actinomycetes; order Kitasatosporales; family Streptomycetaceae; genus Streptomyces; species Streptomyces sp. NPDC058683. The sequence goes on along the minus strand of NZ_JBHXSK010000037.1, from coordinate 69,944 downwards.
GGGTGGCCAGGGTCGTGTCGCGGGAGAAGGGGGAACGGTCGCCGAGGGCCGCGCACAGGGTCGCGCCGAGCGACCAGACGTCCGACGGCGGGCCCTGCGGACGCCCCGAGATCCGCTCGGGTGCCATGTAGTCGGGGGAGCCGACGAGCATGCCGACCATGGTGAGCGCCTTGGCGTCCTGGATCGCCGCGATGCCGAAGTCGGTGAGGACGACCCGGCCGGCGGCGTTCTCGACGAGTACGTTCCCGGGTTTGATGTCGCGGTGCAGCACTCCCCCGGCGTGCACCTGGCGCAGCGCGGCGACCAGGCCGAGGCCGATCCGGGCCGCCGCGCGCGGACTCAGCGCCCCCTCCTCGGCCATGATCCACTCCAGTGAACGGCCGTGGATCAGCTCCATGACGATCCACAGGCGTTCACCCTCGTCGACGACGTCATAGACCCGTACGACGTTGGGGTGGTCGATCCGGGCGGTGGCCCTGGCCTCGCGCAGGGTGCGTTCGCGGCGGGTGCGGGTGTCCTCGGCGTCGAGGCCGTCGATCCGCATCTCCTTGACGGCGACCTGCCGGTCGAGCGTCTCGTCGACAGCCCGCCACACCCGCCCCATGCCCCCCTGCCCGATACTCTCGGCCAGCCGGTAGCGGCCGGTCACCAGCAGCCCGGGGACACCACCGTGCCCTGCGCTCTCCGCATTCACTGGACCAACCGAATTCCCTGGACTACCGGAATTCCCTGAGATCCCTGAACTCCCTGAACTCCCTGAATTCTCCGGCAATTCGCTGCACCCCCTCAACGACCGCCCCTGCTGACACACAATGGTCACACTTACGGCGGTACCAGCATAGTGCGGAGAAATCTTGTGGTACCTCTTCAAGTGACCGCGAATTCAGGCGCGGTCCAGGGGGTTGCAAGGGGGACGAACATGAGTTCTCGTCGTATGGCAGTCGTCGCGGGATCGCTGGTCACGGCATCTTTCTCGGCCGTGATGATCCTGCCGTTCACGGCTGCCGCCGATGACCAGGGACCGGCAAGCGGCAAGGGGGGAAAGGCGGTTGACCAGGCACCGGCGGGCGTGAAGCTGACGACCACGCTGCCCGAGAAGATCTCGGTCGACAACAGTTCACAGAAAACGGCGATTACCGCCACCGTCAAGAACGAAGGAACCAAGGACAGCGCCGACATCAGGCTCTTGGTGGTCGGTTTCGACGGCCTGAAGGTCACGAACGTGCAGGGCTGCGACGCCATCGCGGAGAAGGACCTGCCGGACGGTTCGAACAGCGGCTTCAGTTGCCCGGTCGGCGCGCTCGGCGCGGGCAAGTCGAAGTCGTACCCGGTGGACGCCACGTTCGACCTGGGCAAGACCGGGAAGATCTGTCTGCCCGTCCAGAGCGCGGACGGGAAGCAGACCTTCTGGCAGCAGGGCCCGGTGCCGTTCGGTACGACGAACCCGTCGCCGAACGCCCCGGCCACCCCGCTGCTGCTCGGCACCGACAACAAGCCGGTCGGACCGGGCGGCGACCAGTTGCCGAAGACCGGTGCGGGCAGTGACGTGCTGCCGCTCGGCCTGGCCGGCGCGGCACTGATCGCGGCCGGGGCGGCGGGCGTGTGGTGGTCGCAGCGGCGCACGAACTGACGTCGCACCCACGAGAAGGGGCCCGAGGCGCTGATGCGCCTCGGGCCCCTTCCCCGCTTCGGTCCCGTCAGCCCTTGTCGGCGAGCTTCCAGGCGGCCGGCAGCGCGCCCATCGCCAGGGCCGCCTTCACCGCGTCGCCGATCAGGAACGGGGTGAGGCCGGCGGCGATCGCCGCGGACGCGGACAGGTGGGCGGCGTAGGCCAGGTACGGCACGCCGATCGCGTAGATGATCGCCTCGCCGAGCAGCATCGTGCCCGCCATCCGCAGCACGTTGCGGTCGGCGCCGCGGCGGGCCAGGGAGCCCACGACGGCGGAGGCGAGCATCATGCCGAGGATGTAGCCGAAGGAGACGGAGACCCCGGAGGTGCCGCTCGCGAACCACGGCACGCCCGCGAGGCCCGCCAGCGCGTACAGGGCCAGGGAGAGCAGGCCGCGGCGGGCGCCGAGGGCGGTGCCGACGAGCAGGGCCGCGAAGGTCTGGCCGGTGACCGGGACCGGGGAGCCCGGGACCGGGACGGCGATCTGGGCGGCGAGGCCGGTGAGCGCGGCGCCGCCGGCCACGAGGGCCACGTCGCGTACCCGGGACGCGGGCAGGAGGTCGGCGAGGACGGTGCCGGTGCGGGTCGACGCGGCTGCGGTGGCGGTGCTCATGGGGACTCCGCGAGGTGAGGGTGGGCGGACGGGCGGGGGACACCGTGACGCTATCCCGGCCCACCCGGGCCGAACACGTCAGCGATCGACAAAGGCCGCAACGGGCACTTGGTGGGCTCCCCACAAAGGGTGCGGGTTACACGCGGTTCGAGGTGACGCCGATCACTGAGGCAGAGATGTTTCAGTCACGTCAACGGCGTTGAACAGGCCTGTGGAGTTCCACCAACCGAATCCCAGTGGTCTGGTGGGATTCCGGGTCGCTGGCCTACGCTTTCGGACATGGTCGCCCAGTCCCGGAACTTCACGTCGCGTCGCTATGTCGACCTGCGACGGCAAGGGGCTGCCACCTGTCGCCGTCCGGTCTGAGGCCGCGCGGCAGGGACCGGACCCGGCGCGCCTCACCCTCCGAGACGTGTCGGCCCCCGTTCCCGAGGACGGTTCCCATGCCCCGTACCGCGGCACCCCCGCTCCCTTCTCCCCCCGGCGACCGGCGGCGGACCAGCGCCAGCGTGGTGCTGCGGTCGGTGCTGGAGCACGGGCCGGTGGCCCGCTCCACCATCGCCCGGCTGACCGGCCTGTCCCCGGCCTCCGTCACCGACTACTGCGCCCGGTTCACCGAACTCGGCCTGATCCGGGAGGCGCAGGCGCCGCACCGGGCCGGCGGGGTGGGCCGGCCGCACGTTCCCGTGGACCTGGACGACTCGCGGTTCGTGGTCGGCGGGGTGCACGTGGCCGTGCCGTACACCACGGTCGCGCTGCTCGATCTGCGCGGACGGGTGCTCGTACGGCGGGAGTTGAAGCACCGGGAGACCGAGCCGCGCGGGGTGCTGGAGCGGGCCGCCGCCGGGCTGGCCGCGCTGCTCGACGGGGTGCCGGGCAGCCGGCCGCTGGGCGTCGGGGTCGCGGTCGGCGGCTGGGTGGACCGGGACTCCGGGACCGTCGTCGAGCACCCGCTGCTGGGCTGGCGCGAGGTGCCGGTGCGCGAACTGCTCGGCGCGGGCACCGGGCTGCCGGTCCATGTGGACGGGCACGCCCGGGCGTTGGTCAACGGGGAGCGGCTCTTCGGGCGGGCCCGGGGCAGCCGGAGCGTGCTGCACCTGTTCGTCGGGAACGTGGTCGACGCGGCCTTCGCCACCGGCGACGAGGTGCACCACGGTCCGCGCTCGCAGGCGGGCACGATCGCCCATCTCCCGGTGCCGGGCGGTACCGAGCCGTGCGGCTGCGGGCGCACCGGCTGTCTCCAGGTGGAGCTGAGCGAGCAGACGCTGGTGCGGCGGGCCCGGGCGGCCGGGGTCGTCGACGGCGCCAATCCGATGGACGTCCTCGCGGCGGCCGGCGCCGGTGATCCGGTGGCGGTGCGGCTGCTGGTGGAGCGGGCCCGGCTGACCGGGCGAGCGGCGGGGCTGCTCCTGGACGTCCTCAACCCGGAGAGCGTGGTGGTCACCGAGGTGGGCGTACTGCACCGCGAGGACTGCCTGGCCGCGCTGCGGGAGGCGGTCGGGCCTCAGCGGGCGGCCGTGGTCGCGCCGACCAGTTTCGGGGACCGGGTGCTGGCGGTGGCGGGCGGTTCGGTGGTCCTCGACGTGCTGTACCGGGACCCGTTGAGCGCGTCACCACGGCTTATTTAATTCAGAAACTCGGAATGTTGACAGCCGTCGTCCACGGCAAGGAACATCCTTCTCATGACCTGTCGCACCCTCTGTTGCTGACGTCTTGACGCGCCCCGAGCGCGCATTTCCCGCTGCGTGAGATCTTTCTTTCCGGCCTTCTGCCGCCGGGAATTCTCCCTGCCTTTCTGCTGCTTCTCAGCTGCTTTTCTCCCCGGAGCACTCCCATGCCTTCTGCGTCCTCCTCCGGCATCGACCGCCGGCTCTTCCTCACCTCGCTGCTCGGCGCCTCGGCGGCCGTGGCCGGGCTCAGCGGCTGCGCGGGCGGCACGGCCGCCGCCGAGACGGCGGGCGCGTCCACCGCCCCGCTGGCCGCCAAGGTCCCGGCCGGCACTAGCCTGAAGATCGCCTCCTATCTGAACACCCAGCAGTTGCAGTTCAAGCTGGCGAAACTGCCCGAGCTGCCGTTCACGGTGTCGAGCTGGCTGAACATCGGGGCCGGTCCCGACGTCATCAACGCGTTCCGCGCCAAGTCGCTGGACCTCGCGAACAACGCGGGAATTCCGCCGATCCAGGCGCAGTTCCAGGGTTTCGCGACGAAGATCGTGGCGATCAACATCACCCGCAAACCCAACTATCTGTTCGCGACGAAGCCCGGCAGCGACATCCGCACGGTCGCCGATTTCAAGGGCAAGAAGCTGGCGTTCTCGCAGGGGCAGGCCCAGGGGGTCGTGCTGCTGCGGGCACTGAAGGAGGCCGGGCTCGCCTACGACGACGTCCGGCTGGTCCCGCTGACCAGCAACCAGTTCTTCACCGCCCTGCAGTCCGGCCAGGTGGACGTGGCCCCGCTGGGCAACACCCAGGCGCCGGCCTATATCCAGCAGTACGGCGCGAAGGGCGCCCGCACGATCGCCACCGACGTCGTCGACCTGCTCAACCTGCTGTGGGCGCCGCAGGCGGTGCTGAACGACAAGGCCAAGGCGGCCGCGGTCGCCGCGTACATCCCGCAGTGGGCCAAGGGCCTGGTCTGGCAGTGGGAGAACCCGGACACCTGGAACGAGGAGTTCTACGTCAAGACCCAGAACCTGACCCTCGCCCAGGCCCAGGGCATCACGAAACTCGCCAACAAGCCGTTGTTCCCGCCCAGCTGGGACGAGGCGATCAAGTGGGAGCAGGAGACCGCCGATCTGCTGACGGAGGGCGGCTTCGTGAAGAAGACCGACGTCTCCTCGCTCTTCGACCACCGCTTCGAGTCCATCGCCGCGAAGGCCGTACCGGCGGAGTACCGGAAATGACCGCCGTGGCCACCGGCACCGTGCCGGTTCCCGTCGACGAGGAGGCCCGCCGGGTCCGCCCGCGCCGCCGCCTCTCCCCCGGCCGCCGGCTGCCCGCCGCCCGGCTGGCGGGACCCCTGGTCTTCCTCGCCGCCTGGGCGATCGCGTCCGCCGCCGGGCAGCTCGACCCGGGTGCCGTCCCGGCGCCCTGGACGGTCCTGGACACGGCGTACCACCTGTGGACCGCGGGGACGCTGCGCACCGACGTCCTGACCTCCGTGGAGCGGGCCGGGTACGGCTTCGCGATCGGGCTGACCGCCGGGGTGCTGCTGGCCCTGGCCTCCGGGCTCAGCCGGACCGGGGAGGCGCTGATCGACGGGACCGTGCAGATCAACCGGGCGATACCGACCCTCGGTCTGATCCCGCTGTTCATCCTCTGGCTGGGGATCGGCGAGACCTTCAAGATCGCCATCATCGCGATCGTCGTCTACATCCCGGTCTACCTGAACACGCATGCCGCGCTGTCCGCCATCGACAGCCGGTACGTCGAACTCGCCGAGGTCCTGGACCTGTCGAGGCTCCAGTTCGTCCGGCAGATCGTGATCCCCGGCGCGCTGCCCGGATTCTTCGTGGGACTCCGGCTCGGTGTCACCGGATCCTGGCTCGGCCTGGTCGTCCTGGAGCAGATCAACGCCACCAGCGGCCTCGGCTACATGATGTTCCAGGCCCAGAACTACGGCCGCAGCGACATCATCCTGGTCGGCCTGCTGATCTACGGCGTCTTCGGCCTCGTCTCCGACACCGTGGTCCGTGGCATCGAACGGAGGGTGCTGTCATGGCGCCGCACACTGAGCAGCTGACCCGTCCCGCCGTCCGGCTCCGGGGACTGACCCGGTCGTTCGGCGGCCGTACGGTCCTCGACGGCGTCGACCTGGACCTGCCCGCCGGGCAGTTCACCGCTCTGCTGGGACACAGCGGCTCCGGCAAGAGCACCCTGCTGCGGGCGGTCGCCGGACTCGACCACGGCGTCACCGGCAGCGGGGAACTCACCGCCCCGGAACGGGTGTCGGTGGTCTTCCAGGACTCGCGGCTGCTGCCCTGGCGCAGGGTGCTGGACAACGTGGTGCTGGGACTGGACGGCAAGGACGCCGACGCGAAGGGCCGCTCCGCGCTCGACGAGGTCGGTCTCGGCGGCCGGGAGCGGGCCTGGCCGGGTGAGCTGTCCGGCGGTGAGGCGCAGCGTGCCGCGCTCGCCCGCTCCCTGGTCCGCGAGCCCGAACTGCTCCTCGCCGACGAGCCGTTCGGGGCGCTCGACGCCCTCACCCGCATCAAGATGCACCACCTGCTGCGCGAGCTGTGGAAGCGGCACCGGCCGTCCGTGCTGCTCGTCACCCACGACGTCGACGAGGCGATCGTCCTCGCCGACCGCGTCCTGGTCCTGGAGAACGGCCGGATCGGCCTGGATCTGACCGTCGACCGCACCCAGCCCAGCGCCCTCTATCGGAAGCGGCTGCTCGCCGCCCTCGGTGTCACGGAGGACCCCGCATGACCCGCCCGCTCCACCTCAACGCCTTCCTCATGAACACCGGTCACCACGAGGCCTCCTGGCGCCTCCCGGAGAGCGACCCCTACGCGCACACCGACCTCGCGCACTACGTCCGGCTGGCCCGCACCGCCGAGCGCGGCACCTTCGACTCGCTCTTCCTCGCCGACGGCCCGCACCTGTGGGGCAGTGTCGAGCAGCGGCCCTCCGGGGCGCTCGAACCCCTCACCCTGCTCACCGCGCTGGCCACCGCCACCGAGCACATCGGCCTGATCGCCACCGCCTCCACCTCCTACAACTCCCCCTACAACCTGGCCCGCAGGTTCGCCTCCCTCGACATCGTCAGCGGCGGCCGGGCGGGCTGGAACATCGTCACCACCGCGGGGGCGGAGGCGGCCCGCAACTTCGGTCTGGACGCGGAGCCCGCGCACGCCGAGCGGTACGCCCGGGCCGCCGACTTCCTGGACGTGGCCCTGAAGCTCTGGGACAGCTGGGAGGACGACGCGATCGTCGCCGACAAGGCGGCCGGCGTCTGGGGCGACGACGCGAAGATCCACCCGCCCCGGCACCAGGGGCCGTACTTCAGTGTCGAGGGCGCCCTCAACGTGCCGCGCTCCCCGCAGGGTTACCCGCTGCTGGTGCAGGCGGGCTCCAGCGAGGACGGCAAGGCGTTCGCGGCCCGGTACGCCGAGGCGGTGTTCACCGCGCAGCAGACCATCGAGGACGCCCGCGCCTTCTACGCCGACCTCAAGGCCCGCACGGCCGCGGCCGGCCGGGACCCGGACCACATCAAGGTGCTGCCGGGCATCGTCCCGGTGATCGGCTCGACGGAGGCCGAGGCGCGGGCGAACGAGCGGCTCCTGGAGGACCACATCGTGCACCGGCACGGTGTCGACCGCCTGGAGCGGCTCCTGCAACTGGCCCCCGGCACCCTGGAACTGGACGCGCCGCTGCCCGCCGACCTGCCGTCCGAGGACGCCGTCGAAGGGGCCAAGAGCCGCTACACGCTGATCGTCGAACTCGCCCGCCGCGACCGGCTCACCGTACGGCAGCTGATCGGCCGGCTCGGCGGCGGCCGCGGCCATCTGACCTTCGCCGGGACGCCCGAGCAGATCGCCGACGCGATCGGGACCTGGTTCACCGAGGGCGCCGCCGACGGCTTCAACATCATGCCGCCGGTGCTGCCCTCCGGCCTGGAGGCCTTCGTCGACCACGTCGTACCGATCCTGCGCGCCCGCGGCCTGCTGCGCACGGAATACGGCCCGCGCCGGACCCTGCGGGAGCGCTACGGCCTGCCCCGCCCCGCCAACCAGTACGCCCCCGCACTCGTCTGAAAGGAATCACCATGTCCCTGGAGATCACCAAGGTCACCGCGAACATCGGCGCCCGGGTGTCCGGCGTCGACATCTCCCGGCCGCTCGGCGCGGAGACCGCCGCCGCGATCCGCGAGGCCCTCAGCACGCACAAGGCGCTCGTCTTCGACGACGTGAACCTCGACGACGACACCCAGCAGGCCTTCGTCCGGCACTTCGGCGAGGTCACCACCGCGCATCCGACGGTCTCCTCGATCGCCGGTGTCCCGAACGTCCTGCCGGTCGACAGCGAGCGCGGCCGGGCCGCCAACCACTGGCACACGGACGTGACCTTCGTCCTCAACCCGCCGCAGGCCACCACCCTGCGCTCGGTCACCGTCCCGCCGTACGGCGGCGAGACCCTGATCGCCAGCTCGGCCGCCGCCTACCGCCAACTGCCGGAACCGCTGCGCCAGTTGGCGGACACGCTGTGGGCGGAGCACACCAACGACTACGACTACGCCGTACCCGACGAGGAGATCGACGAGGAGCAGGCCGCCCAGCGCGCCCAGTTCACCTCGATCACGTACCGCACGGTCCACCCGGTGGTCCGCGTGCACCCGCTGACCGGTGAACGCGGCCTGTTCATCGGCGGCTTCGCGCAGCGGATCGCGGGCCTCTCGCCGTCCGAGTCCCGCAAGATCCTCGAGCTGCTCCAGGCGTACGTCACCCGGCCGGAGAACATCCTGCGCCACCGCTGGTCGCCGAACCAGCTGGTGATCTTCGACAACCGGATCACCCAGCACTACGCCATCGACAACTACGACGGCCTGCCGCGCCGGCTGCACCGGGTGACCCTCGCCGGTGACGTCCCGGTGGGCACCGAGGGCAAGGAGAGCTACTCGATCGCGGGCGACGCCTCGCACTACACCTCCGTGGCCGCGTGACCCCGGTGCGTTAGCAGGACGTCCGGATAGTGGGCGACCGCTCCCTGTGAGCGGAGCGGCCGCCCAGACTGTGGGCGTTTTTGCCCATCTCACGCATTGGACGAGCCGCGCCCATGCCGCACAGCACCACCCAGGTCGAGAAGCCGCCCGCACAGGGTGCCGACGCCTCGCTCTCCCACGGCCTCAAGCAGCGCCACCTGTCGATGATCGCCCTGGGAGGTGTCATCGGCGCGGGCCTGTTCGTGGGCTCCGGCGCGGCGATCGCCGCCGCCGGCCCGTCCGTCGTCGTCGCCTACGCCCTCTCCGGCCTGCTCGTGATGCTGGTGATGCGGATGCTGGGCGAGATGTCGGCCGCCCACCCGTCGTCGGGCTCCTTCTCGGCGCACGCCGAGCGGGCGATCGGCCCCTGGGCGGGCTTCACGGCCGGCTGGTCCTTCTGGGTCCTCCTCTGCACGGCCGTGGGCCTGGAGGGCATCGGCGCCGCGAAGATCGTGACCGGCTGGCTGCCGGGCACCCCGGAGTGGGCGTGGGTGGCCCTCTTCATGGCCGTCTTCTGTGTCACGAACCTGGCCGCGGTGCGCAACTTCGGCGAGTTCGAGTTCTGGTTCGCGGCGCTGAAGGTCGGCGCGATCGGCCTCTTCCTGGTCCTGGGCGTCCTGGCGATCGCCGGCGTGCTCCCGGGCACGGACTCCCCGGGCACCGCCCACCTCGCCGACTTCCTCCCGAACGGCGGCGAGGGCCTGATCGTCGGCCTGCTCGCCTCGGTCTTCGCCTACGGCGGCCTGGAGACGGTCACCATCGCGGCGGCCGAGTCGCAGGACCCGGTGCGGGGCGTGGCGAGCGCGGTCCGTACCGCCATGTGGCGCATCGCCCTCTTCTACATCGGCTCGATGGCGGTCATCGTCACCCTGGTCCCCTGGGACTCGAAGGAGGTCGTCGAGCAGGGCCCGTACGTCGCCGCCCTCGACCACCTGGGCATCCCCGGCGCCGGCCAGGTGATGAACGTGGTCGTCCTGGCCGCGCTGCTCTCCGCGATGAACGCCAACATCTACGGCTCCTCGCGCATCGCCTACTCCCTGGTGGAGCGCGGCCAGGGCCCCAAGGCACTGGGCAGGGTCTCCGCAGGCGTGCCGCGCCTCGCGGTCCTCACCTCCTGCGTCTTCGGTTTCGTCTGTGTCGTGCTCAGTTACTGGCGCCCGGACGACGTCTTCCCCTGGCTCCTCAACATGATCGGCGCGGTGATCCTGGTCGTCTGGATCTTCATCGCCGTCTCCCAGCTGCTGCTCCGCCGCCGTCTGGAGCGGGAGGAGCGGGAGACCCCGCAGCAGCTAGTCGTCCGCATGTGGGCGTTCCCGTATCTGACGTGGCTGGCGCTGGCCGGCATGACCGCGGTCTTCGTCCTGATGGCCCGCGAGGCGGACACCCGGGTGCAGCTGTACTCCACGGGCGGGATGACCGCCGTACTCGCGGCGGCCGGGTACCTCCGGCAGCGGCGGCGCGCCGGCGGCTGACCCCGCCCTCTTCCCGCGAGGCCCTCACGTGACGACACGTGGGGGCCTTGTTTCTTGCCCGCACCAGGCTTCTTGTTGCTAACGTGTAGTTGCAAGCCTTTTGCAATAAGAGGTCCGGAGGGGACTCACGCCCATGCCCGTGTACACGCTTCCCGAACTGCCCTACGACTACTCCGCGCTCGCGCCCGTGATCAGCCCCGAGATCATCGAGCTGCACCACGACAAGCACCACGCGGCCTACGTGAAGGGCGCCAACGACACGCTGGAGCAGCTCGCGGAGGCACGGGACACGGACAGCTGGGGCTCGGTCAACGGCCTGGAGAAGAACCTGGCCTTCCACCTGTCCGGCCACATCCTGCACAGCATCTACTGGCGGAACATGACCGGCCCGAAGGACGGCGGCGGCGAGCCGCTGGCGGCCGACGGCGTGGGCGACCTGGCCGACGCGATCACCGAGTCCTTCGGCTCCTTCGCCGGCTTCAAGGCCCAGCTCACCAAGGCCGCCGCGACCACCCAGGGCTCCGGCTGGGGCGTCCTCGCCCACGAGGCGCTGAGCGGCCGCCTGGTCGTCGAGCAGGTCTACGACCACCAGGGCAACGTCGGCCAGGGCTCCACCCCGATCCTGGTCTTCGACGCCTGGGAGCACGCCTTCTACCTGCAGTACCGGAACCAGAAGGTCGACTTCATCGACGCCATGTGGGCGGTCGTCAACTGGCAGGACGTGGCCCGCCGTTACGAGGCGGCGAAGTCCCGCGCGGATGTGCTGCTGCTGGCTCCCTGAGCCACCGGTGCGCCCTGCCTCGTGATCGTCTTCTCACCGCTCACGAGGGCAGGCGGAAGAAAGGAAGCCCCCGCGAGTGGGGGTACCCCCTCTGGGGGAGTGACTCGCGGGGGCTCTCCCGTAAGGGCTCGCGGCCGAGGCGGGCGCGATCGGGTCTACAGGTTGCTGAAGTCGGGGCCCTTGGTGCGGGTCCGCTTGATCTCGTAGAAGCCGGGGACGGAGGCGACCGCGAGGGTGCCGTCCCACAGGCGGGCCGCCTCCTCGCCCTTGGGGGCGGGGGTGACGACCGGGCCGAAGAAGGCGATCTGCTCGCCGTCCGCGCCGGGGACCGCGATGACCGGGGTGCCGACGTCCTGGCCGACCTTGTCGATGCCCTCCTTGTGGGAGGCACGCAGCTCGGCGTCGAACTCGAAGTCCTCCTGCTCGGCGTAGTCGATCAGGTCGGCGGGCAGACCGACGTCCGCGAGGGCGCCGGCGACGGCCTCGAGGGTCGGGCCCTCGCCGTTGTTGTGGATACGGGTGCCGAGCGCGGTGTACAGCGGACCGAGGACGTCGGCGCCGTGCTTCTGCCAGGCCGCGGTGACCACGCGGATCGGCTTCCACGCCTTGGTCTCCAGCAGCTCGCGGTACTCCTCGGGCAGCTCGTCCAGCCTGGGCTCGTTGAGCACGGCCAGGCTCATGATGTGCCAGCGGACCTCGATGTCCCGGACCTTCTCGACCTCCAGCACCCACCGGGACGTCATCCAGGCCCAGGGGCAGAGCGGGTCGAACCAGAAGTCGACAGGGGTCTTGCCGGAACTCGTCAGGGTCTCGGACATGGCTCTCCTCGGAATACGGTCCTTTTCCAGCCGCAACACCGCCATCGGTCACCCCATTCCCGGGTCCCCCCGGTCAGGGGCGCATGGGAGGATCGGTGCTGTTCCGGCGTACCGACAACGATGAGGGAGTGCCGCCCGTGCCCGGTGAGAATCTGTCCCGCGACGAGGCCCGGGAGCGGGCCGCCCTGCTGTCGGTGGACGGCTACGAGGTGTCACTGGACGTGCGGTCGGCCGTCGGCGAGGGCCAGGGCGAGCCGCGCACCTTCCGCTCGGTGACCACGATCCGCTTCCGCTGCAACGAGCCGGGCGCGTCGAGCTTCGCCGACCTGATCGCGCCGGGCGTGACCGCGGTGACGCTGAACGGCAAGGACCTCGACCCGGGCGAGGTCTTCGACGGCACCCGGATCGCGCTGGAGGACCTGGCCGCGGAGAACGAGCTGGTGGTGGACGCCCGGTGCGCCTACTCCCGCACCGGCGAGGGCCTGCACCGCTTCGTCGACCCCGAGGACGGCGAGGTCTACCTCTACACGCAGTACGAGCCGGCCGACTCCCGCCGGGTCTTCGCGGGCTTCGAGCAGCCGGACCTCAAAGCGCCGTTCCGCTTCGAGGTGCGGGCGCCCGAGGAGTGGACGGTGTGGAGCAACGGGGCGGGTGAACTCGCCGACGGGGTCTGGCGGTTCGCGGAGACGAAGCCGATCTCGACGTACATCACGTGCGTGGTGGCCGGCCCCTACCACTACGTGACGGACACGTACTCCCGCACGCTCCCCGACGGGACGACGCTGGAGATCCCGCTCGGCGCGATGTGCCGCAAGGGCCTGGCGCCCTACTTCGACGCGGACGACGTCTTCCTGATCACCAGGCAGGGCCTGGACTTCTTCCACGACCACTTCGACTACCCGTACCCGTTCGGGAAGTACGACCAGGCGTTCGTGCCCGAGTACAACCTCGGCGCGATGGAGAACCCGGGTCTGGTGACGTTCCGGGAGGAGTACATCTTCCGGGGCAAGGTGACGCAGGCGTCGTACGAGGCGCGGGCCAACGTCATCCTGCACGAGATGGCGCACATGTGGTTCGGTGACCTGGTCACCATGGTGTGGTGGGACGACCTGTGGCTGAAGGAGTCCTTCGCGGACTTCATGGGCGCCTTCGCCAACGTCAACGCGACCCGTTTCAGCAACGCCTGGACCACCTTCGCCAACCGCCGCAAGGCCTGGGCCTACCGCGCCGACCAGCTGCCCTCCACGCACCCCGTCACGGCCGACATCCGCGACCTCCAGGACGCCAAGCTCAACTTCGACGGCATCACCTACGCCAAGGGCGCCTCCGTCCTCAAGCAGCTGGTGGCGTACGTCGGCCAGGACGCGTTCCTGGAGGGCGCCCGCCGCTACTTCAAGCGCCACGCGTACGGCAACACGCGCCTCGGTGACCTGCTGTCGGTCCTGGCGGAGACCAGCGGCCGGGACATGAGCGCCTGGGCGCGATCCTGGCTGCAGACGGCGGGGGTGAACTCGCTGACCCCGCAGGTGCTGCTCGACGGCGAGGGCCGGGTGGCCGAACTGGCCGTGGTGCAGGAGGCGCCCGGCCCCGCTCATCAGCCGGCTCCGCCGGCGGGCACCCCCGAGCTGCGCCCGCACCGGGTCGCGATCGGCCTGTACCGCCTGTCGGACGGCCGTCTGGAGCGGTACGCGCGCGTGGAGGTGGACGTCGACGGCCCGCGCACGGTGATCGCCGACCTGGCGGGCGCCGAGGCCCCGGACCTGGTCCTGGTCAACGACGACGACCTCACCTACTGCAAGACCCGCCTCGACGACACCTCACTGGCGACGCTCCGGGACCACCTGGGTGCCCTGACCGACCCGCTCGCCCGTGCCCTGTGCTGGTCGGCGCTGTGGAACCTGACCCGGGACGCGCTGCTGCCGGCCCGGGACTTCGTCGACCTGGTGCTGCGGTTCGCGAGCCGCGAGTCGGACATCGGGGTGCTGCAGATGCTGCACGCGTGGGCGAACACGGCGCTGGACGGCTATGTGGCGCCCGAGTGGCGGGAGACGGCCGGGCGGCGGCTCGCCGAGGGCGCCCTGCGGGAGCTGCGGCAGGCCGAGCCGGGCAGTGAGCACCAGCTGGCCTGGGCGCGGTTCTTCGCGTCGACGGCGGCGGACGGGGCCGACTTCCGGCTGCTCCAGGAGCTGCTGTCGGGCACGGCCACGATCGACGGCCTGGACGTCGACCAGGAGCTGCGCTGGGCGTTCCTGGAGCCCCTCGCCGCGCACGGCGTGGCCGACGAGTCCGCGCTGGCGGCCGAACTGGCCCGCGACGACACCGCGTCCGGCAGGCGCCACCAGGTGCGCTGCCTGGCCGCCCGGCCCTCGGCGGCCGTGAAGGCGCAGGCCTGGGCGCAGGTGGTGGAGTCGGAGGCGCTGTCCAACGCGCTGGTGGAGGCGACGATCGCGGGCTTCGCCCAGCCGTCCCGGCGGGACCTGCTGGCGCCCTACGCGGAGAAGTACTTCGAGGTCATCGCACGGATCTGGGAGGACCGCTCGATCCAGATCGGCATGGACGTGGTCCGGGGCCTGTACCCCTCGCTCCAGGACCGCCCGGAGACGCTGGAGGCGACGGACGCCTGGCTGGCGGCAAACGCCGACGCGCCGCCGGCACTGCGCCGGCTGGTCCTGGAGGCCCGCGACGACCTGGCCCGGGCGCTGCGCGCACAGGACCGCGACGCGAGGGCCGCCACCGCCTGACCTTTGGCCTTGGGTTCCCCGCCGGGTGACCGTTACGGAATTCATTCCATCATGGCCGTAACCCCTGGTCCGCACCCGTTCGGACCAGGGGTTTTCGCCTCCTACTCGGCACTCGAACACCTGGCCTTTAGCACCGTGTTGTCCGCATTCTTCAACAGGAACGTAACAGCGGTTAAGGTGCAGACCGGACACGGGAATCTCCGGTCCATGACCCACAACACCCCACTCTCCCCCCGCCCTCTCCGTCACCTCTCCGACGTCCACCGGCGGGTGCTGACGACGGCTCAGCTCCGCTCCCACGGCGTCCCGGCCACCGAGATCGCCGAGCAGAGCCGGGCGGGCGGCCCCTGGCAGCAACTGCTCCCCGGCGTGATCCTGCTCCACCCCGGCCCGCCGACCAGCGAGGAACGCCTCCACGGAGCGCTGCTGTTCGCCGCCCGCGAGCCGGCCCCCGGCGTCCCCACCCAGCCGGGCGCCGACTCCCCGCACCGCGCGGTCTACCCGGAGGCGATGATCACGGGTCTGG
Source organism: Streptomyces sp. NPDC058683 (assembly GCF_042716195.1). Lineage (NCBI taxonomy): Bacteria > Bacillati > Actinomycetota > Actinomycetes > Kitasatosporales > Streptomycetaceae > Streptomyces > Streptomyces sp. NPDC058683. Next base: position 54,622 of record NZ_JBHXSK010000037.1, on the reverse strand, counting down.
CCGCGCTGACCCTCCACGGCTTCTCCTCCACCCCGCCGCTCCTCTCCCTGGACCACGTGGACGTCCTGGTCCCGCGCCTGCGCCGGATCCGCTCCACCTCCTACGTCCGGGTGCTGCGCACCCCGGCCCTGCCGACCCCCGAGCCGGTGACGGGCCTGCCCGTCGCCCCGGTCCCCCGCGCCCTCGCGGACGCGGTGGCGGACCTGACCGACGCGCAGGCGGTACGCCGGCTGCTGACGGAGGCGGTACGCGGCCACCACTGCGAACCGGCCGCGGTGGTACGGGCGTTGAACGAGGCGAAGCTGCTGTCCCGCCCGCATGTGGTCGACGCCGTCGACTCGCTGGTCGCCGAGGGCCGGGCCATCGCCGAGGACCGCCTCTACCGGATGGTCCGCGAGTACGGTCTCCCCGACCCGGTGTGGAACGTGGACCTGCGCCTCCCCGGCGGCCCCCACCTGGGCGGCCTGGACGCCTACTGGCCCGAGCAGGCCGTCGCCGTCGAACTGGACACCCGCGCACCGCGGCAGGGCCACCGGCAGGACGACGACGCCCTGTGGTCCGAATACGCCCGCAAGCGCGAGCACCTGGAGCGGCTGGGCATCACCGTCGTCCACCTCACCCCGAAGAAGCTCCGCGACACGATGGAGCAGCAGGCGGCGGTGCTCCGTACGGCACTGATGGCGGCCGACGACCGGGATCCGGCCGAGTATGTCGTGGTGCTGCCCCGGTAACGAAGGGGGACCGCGGAGGGGAGCGGAGGGGCCGTCGGTTCGGAGGGGAACCGACGGCCCCTCCTCGACGGGGCGGGCTACGCACGGTGGGCGGGAGCCAGCCCCTGTGCGGCGAGGTGGGCGTCGACCTCTCGCACGCCGCCGGACCACCGGCGGTGCTCACGCGGGTCGTTCGGGTGCTTCGCGTACATCTGCCGCAGAGCCGGGGCCAGTTCACTGGTGGCGGTGGCGTCGTGCAGGCGCCGCCATTCGGTGAAGGCCCGCTCCAGGCAGAGCCGGGTCCGTGCGGTGTCCTTCCGGGGCGGATCGGCATGGAAGCGGGCCGCGCTCAGCCACAGGCGCACGGCGAGGCGGCCGTCGCCGGTGAGGTGCGCGACGTGGGCCCGGACCTCGATCCAGTGCGTCGCTTCGGCCGACCTGACGCCGTACGCACGGACGGCGTGGTTCTCCGACCGCCGGATGGTGTTCTCCGCCTCGGCGAGTCTGCCCAGCCGGGCGTCGCGCCAGATGCCGTCGTAGACGTCGTCGGCCGGAGCCGCCGCCAGGATCGGGTGCTGCAGCAGCGTGTGGAGGCCGGACCTGCCGTGGCCCGGCAGGTCCGTCGCGGACGGCGCACTCCGTGCGTCTCCGATCACCACGACGACCACTCCGAGCATGATCATGACGAGTCCGGGCCAGGCGGCACCGACGGGCAACTGCCCCAGCCAGAGCCAGCCGACCAGCGCCGCCATCGGTGCCTCCAACAGCAGCAGCACGCTGACCGCGGTCGCCGGCGCCCGGCCGAGGGCGAAGTTCAGTGAGAAGAGACCCAGGAGCTGCGGCAGCAGGAGCAGGCCCAGCAGGGCGAACCAGGCATGCGCGGTGAAGGTGACCGGCGAGGTCCCCGTGACCAGGCACAGCAGCAGCATCTCGACGGTGCACACCGAGAAGCACAGCACCGAGTACATCGGTGTGCTGACGTCGGGCCTGGCCTTCTCGCTCAGCGCGGTGTAGGCGGCCAGCGCGACGGCACCGGCGAGAGCGAGGACGTCCCCGGTCACCGCCCGCGCGCCGGTGCCGAGGTCGGCGCCGCTCGCGACCATGGCGCCCGCCACCGACACCGCCAGCCCCGTCCACGCCGCCCGGGACAGGCGCCTGCCCTGCGCGGTCGCGATGAGGGCCTGCCACACCGGCTGGGTGGCCACCAGCCCGGTGGCCATCGCCACGCTGGTCAGCTGGGCGCCGGTCATGAAGGTGGCGAAGTGGGCGGCCAGCGCCGTCCCCGCGCCCAGCCCGAACAGCACCGCCCGGCGCTGCTCCTTGCGGACCAGGCCGCGCTCCCCGCTGAACACCCGGTGCACCTCACGGCGCCGCGCCAGCAGGAAGGCCGGTCCGAGGGTCAACAGGCCGAGGGCGTTGCGGCCGAACGCCAGCGCGAACGCGGGAGCCGCGGCGTAGGCGGTCAGGGGGGCGGTGGCGGAAAAGGCAAGGACGGTGACCAGGACGGCGGCACCGGAGACAGCGTCCAGTTTCGTACGCATGGTGGTGGATGAACCTCGGGTGGGGCGGCGGGCGCGGGGCCGCGTCGACGCGGGCGCGGATGCTCACCGCTTCCCTTCGCGGGGAGCCGATGTGCGCTGCCAGCACACCAGGGCCGCGTCCGCGGATCATTGCCGTACACACCCCAAGCCCGGGTACAGCAGGCTGTACCGACTCCGCCGCCCGCCACCACATAGGCGGCCGGCCGGGACTCCGAGAGCCCCGGCGGTCCCGCCCTCCTACTGCTCGCTGACGCCCGGGCGCAGTTCGTCGCGCACGTCGCCGGCGATACGCGCGAGCAGGTCGGCGTACGCGGCGATCATCCGGGTACGGCTGAACTTCTCGCGGCTCGCGAGCAGCGCCGGTGCGAAGGCGTCCCGTTCGGCCACCGCCGCCGACCAGGCGAAGGCGATCGCGTCGGGGTCGAAGGGCGTCACCAGCCCGTGCCCCTCGACGATCGACGCGCTGTCGCCGACGTCCGTCGTGACCGGTACGGCGCCGCACATCATGCCCTCGATGAGGCAGAGCGGCGCGGCCTCCCCGGAGACGGAGGTGAGGGCGACGACGTCGGAGCCGGCGTAGACGGCCTCCATGTCGTGCCGTACGCCGAGGAGGTGCACGCGGTCGCCGAGGGCGGCCCGGTCGGCGCCGAAGGCGATCTCCATGTCGGCCCACAGGGCCGGGTTGTCCTCGGTCATCCCGGCACCGCACATGACCACGTGGCCACCGCCCTCGCGGGCCAGCCAGGCGCGGGCCGCCCGCAGGAAGAGCGGCACGTTCTTCATGCCGGCGTACCGGGCGGCGAAGACGACGACGGGGGCGGTGGCCGGGATCCCGGCGGACTCGCGGAACGCGAGGCGCACCGCCGCGTCCGGGCGGAAGCGGAGCAGGTCGACCCCGTTCGGGATGACGTGCAGCAGCTCACCCGGGATGCCGGCCGCCTCGTACGCGTCCCGCGTCGACTCGGCGCAGCACACGCACGCCACGACCTTGCCGTCCGCGATGGCGGTCTTCAGCTCGTCCAGCGCCGGGCCCTGGTTCTCCGGGTCGGACCGGTGCAGGCAGACGACGACGGGACGACGGGGCAGCCCGGCCTGGTTGAGGAGCGCGAGCGGCTGTTCCTTCAGGGAGAGGATGACGTCCGCACCGGCCATCGCCCGCGCGGTATCGGCCAGCTCGGGCCCGCTGAAAACCGACGCCGCGACCGTGCCGTCGACGAGGCCCGCGGTGCGGCCGAGGGAGGTGACGTCGATGCCACCGGTGGTGAGCGCGCGGTAGCAGGCGTCGTCCTCCATCCGTTGTGTGGTGGCTTCTCGGTGGACCTCACCGTGCAGACTCAGCACCCGATGCCACTGCTGGCCGCCTTCTACCAGGCCCAGCAGCACATCACTGTGCACGATCCGGGCTCCCCCGGAGAAAAACCCCTCGTAGACCGAGAGGACACGAAGTCCGAGCCGAGCGTCCACACGACCACCTGCCTTGCACCAGATCGAGCCATCCCCGGGAACCTCGGGTTAGCCGATATGAGGCGGTACGGACGTTTCATTCGGATGAACGGTATGTCTCGTATCGGAGTCCGATTCATTTACACGGCGAGTATCGGGACCCTCACCCTCGGCATCCTCCGAAAACCCTCGCTGTCACCCTTCTGACCTGCGGTTTTACCGGACCCTGTCGGGGTGGCGGGAGGTGCGGGGCCACCCCGGCCGACGGCAAAAAATCGGCAAGCGCGCCACCCGAACGTACGACGGTGTCAGCGACGGCTGCGGCGGGCGTTGAGCCGGGCGGCCCGGCGGGTCAGATGGTCGCGCTCGGCGAGGTCGGTCGCCTTCCGGGCCGCCTCGGCGTACAGCCGTGCCGCGGTCACCGGGTCGCCGTCGCGTTCGTGGAGGTAGGCCTCGGCCGCGGTGTGCCGGGGCAGGGCGGGGTCGAGCGCCGCGAGCGCGGCCAGGCCGGCCCGGGGGCCGTCGGCCTCGCCCACGGCGACCGCGCGGTTGAGCCGGACCACCGGGCTGTCGGTCAGGCGGGCGAGCTCGTCGTACCACTCGACGATCTGCACCCAGTCGGTCTCCGCGGCGGCGGGCGCGTCCGCGTGCAGGGCGGCGATCGCGGCCTGGGCCTGGAACTCTCCGAGGCGGTCGCGGGCGAGGGCCGCCTGGAGGATCCCGACGCCCTCGGCGATCAGGCGGGTGTCCCAGCGGCTCCGGTCCTGCTCGGCGAGCGGCACCAGGCTGCCGTCGGGTGCGGTGCGGGCGGCGCGGCGGGCGTGGTGGAGCAGCATGAGGGCGAGCAGCCCGGCCACCTCGGGGTGGCCGACCCGGGCCGCGAGCTGCCGGGTGAGCCGGATGGCCTCGGCGGCGAGGTCGACGTCGCCGGAGTAGCCCTCGTTGAAGACGAGGTAGAGGACGCGCAGCACGGTGGCGACGTCGCCGGCCTGGTCGAACCGTACGCCGGAGACGGTGCGCTTGGCCCGGCTGATGCGCTGCGCCATGGTCGCCTCGGGCACCAGGTAGGCCTGGGCGATCTGCCGGGTGGTGAGTCCGCCGACGGCACGCAGGGTGAGCGCGACCGCGGAGGACGGGGTGAGGGAGGGGTGGGCGCACAGGAAGTACAGCTGGAGCGTGTCGTCCAGCGCGGGCGCCGGCCCGGGGGCCGGCTCGTCGTCGACGAGGTCCTCGCGATGGCGGCGGGCGGCGTCCGCCCGGGTCGCGTCGAGGAACCTGCGCCAGGCCACGGTGACCAGCCAGCCCTTCGCATCGCGCGGCGGGTCGGCGGGCCACACCCGGACCGCCTCGACGAGTGCGTCCTGTACGGCGTCCTCGGCCGCCGCGAAGTCGGCTCCGCGGCGGACGAGGATCCCGAGCACGCTCGGTGTGAGGCTCCGGAGCAGAGCCTCGTTCACTTCCGAGGTCATTCCGTGACCGTGGGGTGCACTCCGTAGCACGGGCGCAGCTCCAGCCACTCGTGGATCGGCCTGCCCCCGGCCCCGGGGGCGGCCGACAGCTCCCCCGCCAGCTCGACGGCACGCTCGTGGCTGTCGACGTCGATGATCATCCAGCCGGCGATGAGGTCCTTGGTCTCCGCGAACGGTCCGTCGGTGACCGGCGGGCGCCCCTCACCGTCGTAGCGGACCCACATCCCCCCGGGGGCGAGTGCCTGCTCGCCGACGAACTCGCCGGTCTTCTCCAGCCGGGCCGCGAAGTCGTTCATGTACTGGATGTGCGCCGTGATCTCCTCGGGCGCCCACTGGTCCATGGGTACGTCGTTGACCGATGCCGGGGCGCCCCGGTAGTGCTTGAGCAGCAGGTACTTGGCCATGATGGTTCTCCTCGGTGCTCGTGCGACCCATTGTGGCCGCGCTCACCCCTGGGACGGAGCCGGCCGCGCGTTCTCGACATCGCCGCCGGAGGTTTTTTTCCGAGCGCCCGCAAAAAGGCGCTCAGTCCCCGCAGAACTCCGCGTCGAGGACCGCGCCCGGGTCGCCCGCCCAGTCGCCGTTGAAGTTCACGGCCAGCGCGTGGCGGCCGTCGGCGGTGGTGACCGCTGTGGAGGCGGAGCCGTGGATACCGCCGTCGTGGCCCCAGACGTGGACACCGCAGGAGAGGGTGTGGTCGATCAGGCCGAGGCCGTAGGCGCTGTTGGAGGCGCCGGGGACGGGGACCGTGGTCTTCATCTCCTTCAGCTGCCGCGGGGCGAGGAGCTTCCCGCGGAGCAGGGCCTCGTAGAAGCGGGTCAGGTCGGCGCCGGTGGAGACCAGCTCGCCGGCGGAGGAGGCCATGGAGGGGTTGAGGGCGGTGACGTCGTAGGTCGGGCCGTCCGGGTCGGTCAGTTTCGAGTAGGCGCGGCTGCTCGGGTGCGGGAGCGTGGTGCGGGTGCCGGGGAGGGACGTGCCGGTGAGGTGGAGGGGCCGGATCACCCGGTCGGTGATCTCCTCGGCGTAGGAGCGGCCCGTCACCGCCTTGATCACCATGCCGGCCAGGATGTAGTTCGTGTTGGAGTAGGCCCAGCTCGTGCCCGGTGCGAAGGCCGGCTTGTGCTTCATCGCGATCGCGACCAGCCCGGCGGGCGCCAGCGTGTCGTAGCGGTGCTGGAAGAAGCCGTCCTTCGTGAAGTACGTGCGGCCGAAGTCGTCGTCCGCCGTGTAGTTGAAGATGCCGCTGGTGTGGTTGAGGAGCTGGCGGACGGTGACACGGCGGCCGTCGTTGCCCTGGCCGGCCACCACGCCCGGCAGCCACCTGTCCACCGTGTCGTCCAGGGACAGGCGGCCCTCCGCCTCCAGCTGGAGCAGCACGGTGGCGACGAAGGTCTTCGTGATGCTGCCGACCCGGTAGCGGTCGGAGGCGGAGCGCGGGGCGCCGGTCCGGGCATCGCCCACCCCGGCCGTCGTCGACCAGGTGCCGTGCGGGTCACGGGCCGTGGCCGTCACCCCGGGTACGCCTGCCTCGACCGCGGCCCGCACCGCCTTGCGGGTGGCCTGGTGGCCGGCGGCGGGTGCCGCCACCGCCGGTGCCGCCAGTGCCGCGGTCAGGGCCGCCGCCGTGGCCGCCATGAGTGCCGTACGTACGAACATGTCTCTCCCCCGGTCGGGTCACCGGTCGGGTCACCGGTCGGGGGAAGGGACACCGTCGTGATCGGAGAGGTTGCCCGGCTGTGGGCCGGTTGGGTGAGTTTCAGCCCTTCTTCAGGACCAGCTCGGTGTTCCGGTCCACGGCGTCCCCGCCCAGGACCTTGCTGGAACCGGGGGCGTTGAAGGCCAGTTCGCGGTAGAGGGCCGCGAGGCCGGTCTGGGAGAGGTCGGAGAAGTCCGTGCGGTGCGGGGCCGCCGACTCGATCAGCGTGGTGAAGAGCGAGACCGTGCCGTCCTTGTTGTCCGCCAGCTCCACGACCCGGGCGAGCTGCGGGTAGTCGACGTGCGAGGCGGTGGTGATCTCCCAGAAGGAGTTGCCGTTCGAGGCCTTGTGCGGGGTGATGAGGTTGCGGTGGATGTGGCCGTTCACCCAGGCGAGCACATTGGCGTGCCGGTTGAGGAGGGTGACCAGCTCGGCGCCCGAGTGGCGGCGGTCGCCCGGGTGGGCCGGGTCGGGGCGGGTGTTGGTCATCGTCTGGCTGGTGTGGTGGCTGAAGACGACCGCGTAGGAGTCCTTGTTCTCCCGCAGGGTCTTCTCCAGCCAGGCCAGTTGGGCCGTTCCGATCGATCCGTCGTAGTGGCCGCCGGCGTCCGTCGTGTCGAGGCTGATACCGATGACGTCGTCGGAGATACGGAAGGCGTAGTACTGGGTGCCCGCGGCCAGGTTCGCGGAGGAGTAGCCGTGGCCGACCGGGCCGACGCCCTGGTAGGCCGGGTCCAGGTGGGCCTTGAGGTAGTCCGACGCCGTGTAGGGGGCGCGCTTCTCGTCCGGCGTGACCGAGCGCATGGAACGGGCGTGGGCCTTGAGGAAGTCGCGGTAGCCGCTGCCCCTGGGGTCCTGGGCCGTGCGGATGGAGTCCTGGAGCTTCCTGGCCTCGGCGTCGGTCACCGTCATCAGCTTCTGGCCGGCGACCGCGGCCGCGGCGAGGTAGGGGTCGGCGTGGGAGCCGAAGCAGCCGAGCGGCAGGGCGTCGTGGTTGCCGACGGTGGAGTACCAGGGGAGGTTGAGGCCGGGGCTGTTCACCTCGCGGATAGCGGCGGCGAGGAAGCCGGCGAGGTGCGGGAAGCCGAGCGCCTTGTCGTTGTCGCGGGCCGTGGCGGAGGCCTGCCAGTAGAGCTTGAGGCCGCTGTTCTGCACGCCCTCGTAGTGCTTGGGGTCACCGCTGTTGGGGGTGATCCGGCCGCCGCTCATCACCTTCATGAACCACTCCAGCTCGGAGTGGGCGTTGTTGTCGGTGTTGTCGCCGGTCGTCATCACGAAGTGCAGCGGGGAGCCGGTGACCGGGGCGCCGCGCAGCGCGTTCACGCGCTCGACGAGGGAGATCGCGCCGGGCACGGTGAGCGCCTCGTGGGGGCGCCAGGCGTGCGGGTCGTGGGCGCGCAGGTATTCCAGGCGCAGCGGGTGCTGGACGTCCATCAGGTGCAGGTCGGTGAACTGCACGAACGCGGCGAGGGCGGTACGGCGGCCGGCCCGCCCGGACTTGGCGGCGGCCAGGTCGGAGCGGAGCATGCGTGACCAGCCGGCGCCGTCGCCGAGCCGCCGGTACCCGGAGTCGGTGCGGGGCGCGGCGACGCCGGCGAGGGTGGTGCCCTTGGTGTACGGCGCGAGGGGGGCCGCGGCGGCCCTGCGGCCCTCGGCGACCGGTTCCTGCTCCTCGGTCGCGGCGGGCGCGGCCTGGCTGTCGGTGGGGCGCAGGGCGTAGCCGACGCCCGCGGAGAGCGAGACGGCTCCGGCGGCGGCGAGCACGGTACGGCGGTTGATCTCCAGTGCCTCGCGGCCCTTGTGGGCCGCGGAGGTGGCGACTGAGCGTATGCGCGACATGGCGCGGTCTCCCCGAGTACGAACGCGTCCGACAGTGGTCGCGGGCGATCGCTTCCGCGAACTTCCCGCTCACTCTGGATCGTTGGCACCGGGGATGGCCTGCGCGTGAACGCGGCGGCAACGTGCAGCGCCGATCACCGTACGTGGATCAGGTGAGGTGGGGACCGGCCATGGAGCGGATTGCGGGCGTCCGGGGGACGGTTACTCCGCGTTCATCTGCCGGGGTAGGGGAGGGACTCCGGCGCTTACGACTGCTACGACAGCTCTTCGGCAAACCGCCCCGCCGCCGGCCGCTCCCGCCACAGCCGCAGGGCGACATCGACCAGCGGGACGTGCCTCAGCGCCGGTACGGCGTCCAGGTCCTGCCAGGCGGCCATGTCGGTGGAGCCGCCGATCTCGTTGCGCAGTTCGCCGCCGGTGATCTCACCGGTGTAGACGATCCGCACGCTGTGGTGGTCGGTGGGGAGGCGCAGCGGGCCCTCGGCGGCGAAGTGGCGCCGGTAGGAGTCGATGCCCAGCAGTCCGGTCACCTCGATGCGGTAGCCGGTCTCCTCCATGAGCTCGCGGCGGACCGTGTCGTACGGGTCCTCGCCGTGCTCCATGCCGCCGCCGGGCAGGACCCACTCGGGGATGCCGTCGTCGTCGGGTGACCTGGCGAGCAGGATCTGTCCGTCGCGGACGCACACGGCGTAGGCCGCCACCCTCAGCTTCTCGCGCACAGGGGCACGTTAGGGCGCCGGGGCGCGCCGGGCCACCGGGTTTCCGCGACAGGACCGGGGGGTGGCCACGGGATGACCGGGGGTTTTCCCCATACGTTCATATCGATTCGGTCAACGTTCTCAAAAGGCCGTTTTCTTGGGGAAAGCTGTGCGCCAATGCGCCGGTACTTGACCAAGTTCCGGGCGCCCCATGCTCGTTCCTTTACCTACAAGGGATGCAGATGACCCTCGCCCCCCAGCACGACCCGATACCGGGCCACAGACGCCTGGGCCGGATAGCCGTCGCCGTCGGTGTGGTGGCCGCTCTCTCGGCCGCCGGGCCGATACCCCTGGCCGCCGCCGCGACCCCGTCCCCGGCCCCCGCCACCGCCACCGCGGAGGCCAAGTCGGCCCACGACAAGCTCGGTTCGGACGACGCCGCACTGCTCGCCGAGGCCAAGGCCGACGGCACCAAGAACGTCACCATGATGATCGCGACCGCGCCGGGGCAGACCGAAAAGGTCGCCCAGGAGCTGGACGGCGTCGAGGGCGGCTCGGTGGGCCGTACGTACGACAAGGTCGGCTATGTCCGCGCCACCGTGCCGACCGGCCGGGCGGACTCGGCGATCGCCGCCGCCGCGAAGCTGTCCTCGGTGCACGCGATCGACCTGCGCCAGGAGATCCAGCTCGACGACCCGGCGGTGTCGGACACCGCCAAGCCGGCCAAGGCCGCGAAGACCTACCCGGCGCCGAACAGGAACACCCCCGCCGAGAACCCGTACAACCCCTCCTTCGAGACGGGCGCCGTCGACTTCGTCAAGGAGCACCCGAAGGCGGACGGCCGGGGCATCACCATCGGCATCCTGGACTCCGGCGTCGACCTCGGCCACCCCGCGCTGCAGAAGACCACCACGGGCGAGCGGAAGATCGTCGACTGGGTGACCTCGACCGACCCGGTCAACGACGGCGACGGCACCTGGCGGCGGATGACCGCCCCGGCCTTGGGCCCGGCGTTCTCCATCACCACGGCCACCCAGGGCACGGAGACGTTCAAGGCGCCCCAGGGCTCGTACAGGTTCAACTACATGTACGAGTCCGACACCACCGGTGGCGACATGAAGGGCGACCTGAACCGCGACGGCGACACCACCGACGCCTGGGGTGTGCTGTACGACGCGGCCGCCGGCACCGTGCGCGTCGACACCGACGACGACCGGGACTTCACCGACGACGTGCCGATGAAGCCGTACAAGGACGGCTACCAGATCGGCTACTTCGGTACGGACGACCCGGCCACGGACGTCGTCGAGCGCATCCCGTTCGTCGTCGAGATCCGCAAGGACGTCGTCTACAACGCGGCCGGCGCCAAGGCCGACTACGTCAACATCGGCGTCATCGAGTCCGAGCACGGCACCCACGTCGCCGGCATCACCGCCGCCAACGGCCTGTTCGGCGGCAAGATGAACGGCGCGGCTCCCGGCGCGAAGATCGTCTCCTCCCGGGCCTGCACCTGGACCGGCGGCTGCACCAACGTCGCCCTCACCGAGGGCATGATCGACCTGGTCGCCAACCGGGGCGTCGACATCGTCAACATGTCGATCGGCGGCCTCCCGGCGCTGAACGACGGCAACAACGCCCGTGCGGAGCTGTACACCCGGCTCATCGACACCTACGGCGTGCAGCTGGTCATCTCGGCCGGCAACGAGGGCCCCGGCGTCAACACCATCGGCGACCCCGGGCTCGCCGACAAGGTGATCTCGGTCGGCGCGGCCATCTCCAAGGAGACCTGGGCCGCCAACTACGGCTCCCAGGTGACGACCAAGTACCAGCTGCTCCCCTTCTCCTCGCGCGGCCCGCGCGAGGACGGCGGCTTCACGCCGACCCTGGTCGCTCCGGGCGCCGCGATCAACACCACCCAGACCTGGCTGCCGGGCTCCCCGGTCGCCGAGGCGGGCTACTCGCTGCCGGCCGGCTACTCCATGCTCCAGGGCACCTCGATGGCGTCCCCGCAGGCTGCGGGAGCCTCCGCGCTGCTGCTGAGCGCGGCCGAGGAGAAGGGCATCGCCCTCTCCCCCGCCGACCTGCGCACGGCCCTCACCTCGACCGCCGACCACATCAAGGACGTGCAGGCGTACGAGGAGGGCGCGGGCCGGATCAACATCGTCGACGCGTGGGAGTCCATCCGCGACCACGCCACCGCGCACGACTACGCGGTCAAGGCCCCCGTCGACACCGCGATCGACTACGCGCTGAAGACCCCGGGCTACGGCACAGGGCTGTACGACCGTGAGGGCGGCCTGAAGGCCGGCCAGAAGAAGACGTACGACGTCACGATCACCCGTACCTCCGGTGCGGACAAGGCGGTCCGGCACGAGCTGCACCTCGAGAACAACGCCGGGCACACCTTCAAGATCCTCGGCTCGGACGAGGTGAACCTGCCGCTGAACCAGCCGGTGACGGTCAAGGTGCAGGCGAAGCCGAAGAGCGCGGGCGTCAAGTCCGCGATCCTCGAGGTCGACGACCCGAGGACCGAGGGCGTCGACAAGCAGATCCTGACGACGGTCGTGGTCTCCACCCCCGTCGACTACACCTACTCCACCGCGGGTTCGGTGCAGCGCAACAGCTCCACGTCGTACTTCGTGACCGTGCCCGAGGGCGCCACCTCCCTCGAGGTCGCGATGAGCGGGCTCGCCGACAAGAGCCAGACGCGGTTCATCTCCATCCACCCGTACGGCGTCGCGGTCGACGAGTCCGGTACCCCGTACTGCTACAACAACTACCTCGACGGCAACGGCTGCAAGCCGGACGTCCGTTCGTACGCCGACCCGCAGGCCGGGGTCTGGGAGATCGAGGTCGAGGCGCGCCGCACCTCGCCGCTGCTCGACAACCCCTACAAGCTGGGCGTCACCGTGCTCGGCGCGGCCTTCGACCCGGAGACCGTGACCGTGCCCGAGGCCAAGGTCGGCACTCCGGTCACCGCCTCCTGGAAGGTGACCAACGGTTTCGCCGCCCTCGACGGCAAGCTGGTCGGCGGCCCGCTCGGCTCCTCGAAGTCGGCCCGTCCGTCCATCACGGAGGGCGCGACGCAGACCACCACGGTGACCGTGCCCGCGGGCGCCAAGTCGCTGGACGTGGCCATCGGCGGTGTCTCCGACAATGCCGCCGACCTCGACCTGACCGTGTACGACGCGAGCGGCAAGCAGGTCGGGCTGTCCGCCGACGGCGACTCGGAGGAGGCGGTGTCCATCGCCTCGCCGGCCGCCGGCACCTACACCATCGCAGTGGTCGGCTACTCGGTCCCGTCCGGCTCCACGGACTACGACTACCGGGACGTGTTCTACTCCGCCGCGCTCGGCAGCGTCACGGTCGACGACTCGACTCCGGTCAAGCTCGGCACCGGCGCCTCGGCCGCGGTGACCGGGCAGGTCACGGCGGCCGCGGCGGCCCCCGAGGGACGTGAGTTCTTCGGCGAGGTTCAGCTGGTCAACGCGCGCGGCACGGTCGCGGGCACCGGCAGCGTGAAGATCGAGAAGGTCCTTCCGTAAGAAGTCGGGTGCTGAGGCGGGCGTCCTTCGGGGCGCCCGCCTCTTCATGTGCCCGGGCAGGTCATCGTCCGGGAATCGGGCAGGTCCCGCACGATCCAGGCGCGCTCCTGCGCGATCCGGGCCTCGCCGACGGCGGACAGGTCGGCCACGGTCCGGCCGCGAGTGACGCCGACCAGCAGCCGGGCGCCCGCGCGGATCCGGGCGTCGGACTCGACGACGACGTCGACCTCTCCGGCGGTCTTCGCGGGTTTGTAGGCGTGGGTCACGCGCAGGGTGACGCGTTCCGTGCCGGTGTCCGGGAGCTGCCGTACGCCGGTGACGGTGCCCTCGGCCACCAGCCGGGCGCAGGCCAGATAGGCGGGCCCGGCGCCGGACGGGGTGGACTTCGCACCCGAAGCGCTGTCGGCCGCCTGACCGGCGCTGCTGTCGGACGCCGCCCCGCTCGGGCCGTGCACCGCCAGCCAGCCGAAGCCGAGCACGACCGAGGCGAACGCGGCGGCGAGGGCGCCGGCGATCCCGAGGGCGCGCAGGCGGGGGTGCCGCCGGGGACGCGGCCGGGGCCGGGCCAAGGGGCGGGGCGCCGGCCGGGGGTCGGCGAGGGCGTCCCCGATCAGGCCGAGCCGCTCGCGCAGGACCGCGGCATCCGCGGCGGCCGCCCGGTACTCGGCCATGAAGGCGGGGTCGGCGCGCTGTGCGTCGCTCGGTTCCGCGTCCATGAGTACGGCCAGCAGGGCGTCGTCGCCGTCGTGACGCTCGTCTCCGGCGGTCTGTCCGGCGGTCATGTCACACCACCTCGTCCTCGTGCAGGCGGGCGCGCAGGGCGCGTACCGCCGTGTGCAGCCGGCTCTTGACCGTGCCCTCGGGGATGCCGAGTTCCTCGGCTATCCCGCGCACCGGCAGGTCGGCGTAGAAGCGCAGGACGAGGACCTGGCGCTGGGCGTCCGGCAGTTCGTCCAGGCCGCGGGCGACGGCGACGGAGAGCAGGCTGGTGTCCTCGCCGGAGGTGTGGTCGGGGATGCGGAGGGCGGCCAGCCGTTCCCCGATGCGTTCCTGGCGGCGCTTGGCGCGGTGCCAGTCCATGGCGAGGTTGGAGGCGACCACCGCCACCCACGCCGAGACGTCCCGCGGTGCCTCCTGGCCGCTCGCGGCCCGCTCCAGCAGCCGCAGGCGGACCTGCTGTACCCCGTCCAGCAGGTCCGCCTGCGGTACGCCGCCCAGCGCGAGCACCGCCCGCACCCGGCGCTCCTGGGCCGCGTCCAGCGGATCACCGTGCTCGTCCCCCTGGACCCGGCGGGCCTTTCTGCGCAGCACAACCCACCCCCCTCACCGCGTTTCCCCTACGACGCCGCAGCCCCCGGAAACGTTCGGGCGGCGCCGGGAAATCTTTTCCGAGGCGCACGTCACACCGGCGCGCCGCGCAGCACAGCTTGCGGCACAAGGGCCACGGAGAGCTAATTTATGCAGCTCAGCGCGGGTGCCGACGGGAGTTCCACGGGCCCGCAGGTCCGGTCGGCGGGCATGGCGGGCAAAGAATTGGACAGGCTGACCCGGGTCGGCCGCATGATGGAAAGGCCGCAGACACACGTCAACGTATGCAGAGGGAGTCACCGTGAGGGTCGGAATCGTCGGAGCCACCGGTCAGGTCGGCACGGTCATGCGCGGGATCCTCGCGGAACGCGACTTCCCGGTCACCGAGCTGCGGCTGTTCGCCTCGGCCCGCTCCGCCGGGACCGTGCTGGACGGCGTGACGGTGGAGGACGCGGCGACCGCCGACTACACCGGCCTGGACATCGTGCTGTTCTCGGCGGGCGGGGCCACCTCCAAGGCGCTCGCGGAGCGGGTCGCCGCCCAGGGTGCCGTCGTCATCGACAACTCCTCCGCCTGGCGCAAGGACCCCGAGGTCCCGCTGGTCGTCTCCGAGGTCAACCCGCACGCGATCGCCGACCGCCCCAAGGGCATCATCGCCAACCCGAACTGCACCACGATGGCCGCGATGCCGGTCCTGAAGGTGCTGGACGCGGAGGCGGGCCTTCAGGCGCTGGTCGCCACCACCTACCAGGCGGTGTCCGGTTCCGGGCTCGCGGGCGTCGCGGAGCTGCACGGGCAGGTGCAGAAGGTCGCCGCCGACGCGGACAAGCTCACGCACGACGGCTCGGCGGTCGACTTCCCCGAGCCGCAGGTCTACAAGCGGCCCATCGCCTTCAACGTCCTCCCCTTCGCCGGCAACCTCGTCGAGGACGGTCTGAACGAGACCGACGAGGAGCAGAAGCTGCGCCACGAGTCCCGCAAGATCCTGGAACTCCCCGGGCTGAAGGTCTCCGGCACCTGTGTCCGCGTCCCGGTGTTCTCCGGCCACTCCCTCCAGGTCAACGCCCGGTTCGCCCGCCCGATCAGCCCCGAGCGCGCGACCGAGCTGCTCGCGGACGCCCCGGGCGTCGAGCTCTCCGACATCCCCACCCCGCTGCAGGCGGCCGGCCGGGACCCGTCGTACGTCGGCCGGATCCGCCGTGACGAGACGGTCGAGCACGGTCTGGCCCTGTTCATCTCCAACGACAACCTCCGCAAGGGGGCCGCGCTGAACGCCGTGCAGATCGCGGAGCTGGTGGCGGAAGAGCTGTCGGCGAAGTAGGGGGCCGGGCGCCTCAGGGGGTGCCGCGTTCTGCCGTCGGGCGGGTGCGGCGCCGTACTGGCTGGTCGCGCCCACGCGGCGGAGCGGCATATCGGCACAGCCCCGCGCCCCTCACGGGGTGTCGCAGCGAAGCTCATCACCAAGCGGGAGTTGGCACAACATGACCACCACCCAGCCGTCCTGCGCCACCTCACGCGTCCTCGACGGCAAGGTCGCCATGATCACCGGTGCGTCCAGTGGGATCGGGGCGGCCGCCGCGCGGCTGTTCGCCCGGGAGGGTGCGGCCGTCGTGCTGACGGCCCGGCGCGCCGACCGGCTGCGGGCGCTGGCCGAGGAGATCGGCGCCGGCGGCGGCCGGGCCCTGGCCGTACCGGGGGACGTGGCCTCGGCCGAGGACGTCGAGCGGGTCGTCCGCAGGGCCGTCGCCGCCTTCGGCCGCCTGGACTGCGCCTTCAACAACGCCGGGTTCGGCACCGCCGGCACCGAACTGCACGAGACCGGCCAGGACGTCTACGAACAGACCATGGACGTCAACGTGCGCGGGGTCTGGAACTGCCTGCGCTTCCAGATCCCCGAGATGCTCGGGGCCGGCGGCGGCACGATCGTCAACACGTCGAGTGTCGCGGGGCAGCGGGCGACCGGGGCGTCGGCGGCGTACGTGGCCGCCAAGCACGCCGTCCTCGGGCTCACCCGGGCCGCCGCGGCCGAGTACGCGCAGCGCGGCATCCGCGTCAACGCGCTGGTGGTGGGCAGCACCCGCACCGAGATGATGGACCGGGCCGTGCGGACGCTGCCGGAACTGCGGGAACGGTTCGAGGGCGAGACGCTCCAGAAGCGGATGGCCGGCCCCGCCGAGGTCGCCGAGGCCGCGCTGTGGCTGTGCAGCGACCGCTCCTCCTTCGTCACGGGCGCGGCGATGCCGGTCGACGGCGGCACGACGGCCGCCTGACACCTCCCCTCGGGGCGATCTCTGGGGTTTTCCCTCGTCGCCCGGGGCCGGGCTGCCGTGGAAGGATGGCGCAACCCACACATAACGAGGAGATGACCGCGTGCCTGGCACAAACCTGACTCGCGAAGAGGCGCAGCAGCGGGCGAAGCTGCTCACCGTTGACTCGTACGAGATCGATCTCGACCTCTCCGGCGCGCAGGAGGGCGGTACCTACAGGTCCGTGACCACGGTGCGCTTCGACGTCGCCGAAGCAGGCGCCGCTTCCTTCATCGACCTGGTGGCCCCGGCGGTCCACGAGATCACCCTGAACGGCGACCCGCTCGATGCGGCCGAGGTCTTCGAGGACTCCCGGATCGCGCTGCCGGGCCTGCTGGCGGGCCGTAACGTCCTGCGGGTCGTGGCCGACTGCGCGTACACCAACACGGGCGAGGGCCTGCACCGGTTCGTCGACCCGGTCGACGAGCAGGCCTACCTCTACACCCAGTTCGAGGTGCCGGACGCCCGCCGGGTCTTCGCCAGCTTCGAGCAGCCGGACCTGAAGGCGACCTTCCAGTTCACGGTGAAGGCGCCGGGCGGCTGGACCGTGATCTCCAACTCTCCGACGCCCGAGCCCAAGGACGACGTCTGGATCTTCGAGCCGACGCCGCGCATCTCGTCGTACATCACCGCGCTGATCGTCGGCCCGTACCACTCCGTGCACAGCGTGTACGAGAAGGACGGGCAGAGCGTGCCGCTGGGCATCTACTGCCGGCCCTCGCTCGCCGAGTTCCTCGACTCGGACGCGATCTTCGCGGTGACCCGGCAGGGCTTCGACTGGTTCCAGGAGAAGTTCGACTACGCGTACCCGTTCAAGAAGTACGACCAGCTGTTCGTGCCGGAGTTCAACGCGGGCGCGATGGAGAACGCGGGCGCGGTGACCATCCGCGACCAGTACGTCTTCCGGTCCAAGGTGACCGACGCGGCGTACGAGACGCGGGCCGAGACCATCCTGCACGAGCTGGCCCACATGTGGTTCGGCGACCTGGTCACCATGGAGTGGTGGAACGACCTGTGGCTGAACGAGTCGTTCGCCACCTACACCTCCATCGCCTGCCAGGCGTACGCGCCCGGCTCGCGCTGGCCGCACTCGTGGACGACGTTCGCCAACTCCATGAAGACCTGGGCGTACCGGCAGGACCAGCTGCCCTCCACGCACCCGATCATGGCCGAGATCCGCGACCTGGACGACGTCCTCGTCAACTTCGACGGCATCACCTACGCCAAGGGCGCGTCCGTCCTGAAGCAGCTCGTCGCCTACGTCGGCATGGACGAGTTCTTCAAGGGCGTGCAGGCGTACTTCAAGCGCCACGCGTACGGCAACACCCGCCTGTCCGACCTGCTGGGCGCCCTGGAGGAGACCTCCGGGCGTGACCTGAGCACCTGGTCGAAGAAGTGGCTCCAGACCGCCGGGATCAACATCCTGCGCCCGGAGGTCGAGACGGACGGTGCAGGAGGGGCCGGTGTCATCACCTCCTTCGCGATCCGCCAGGAGGC
Organism: Streptomyces sp. NPDC058683; assembly: GCF_042716195.1. Lineage (NCBI taxonomy): Bacteria > Bacillati > Actinomycetota > Actinomycetes > Kitasatosporales > Streptomycetaceae > Streptomyces > Streptomyces sp. NPDC058683. The sequence goes on along the minus strand of NZ_JBHXSK010000037.1, from coordinate 36,570 downwards.
CCCGGCGCTGCCGGCCGGCGCCAAGGGCGAGCCGACCCTGCGCCCGCACCGGATCGCGATCGGCCTGTACGACCTCGACGAGACCACCGGCAAGCTGGTCCGCACCGACCGGATCGAGCTGGACGTGGACGGCGAGCTGACGGCCGTACCCGAGCTGACGGGCCGCCGCCGCCCGGCGGTGTTCCTGCTCAACGACGACGACCTGTCGTACGCCAAGGTCCGCCTGGACGAGGAGTCCCTCGCCTTCGTGACCGAGCACCTCGGCGACTTCGCGTCCTCCCTGCCCCGCGCCCTGTGCTGGGCGTCGGCCTGGGACATGACCCGGGACGCCGAACTCGCCACCCGCGACTACCTGTCCCTGGTGCTGTCCGGCATCGGCAAGGAGTCGGACATCGGTGTCGTGCAGTCGCTCCAGCGGCAGGTGAAGCTGGCGATCGACCTGTACGCCGACCCGACCGCCCGTGAGGCGCTGCTGACCCGCTGGACCGACGCCACCCTGGCCCACCTGCGCGCCGCCGAGCCCGGCAGCGACCACCAGCTGGCCTGGGCGCGGGCGTTCGCGGCGACCGCGCGCACCCCGGAGCAGGTGGACCTGCTGGACGCCCTGCTGGACGGCGCGACGACGATCGAGGGTCTGGTCGTCGACACCGAGCTGCGCTGGGCGTTCGTCGAGCGGCTCGTGGCGGTCGGGCACTTCGACGAGGAGGACATCGCCTCCGAGTACGAGCGGGACAAGACCGCCGCCGGCGAGCGCCACGCGGCCACCGCCCGCGCCGCCCGTCCGACCGAGGAGGCGAAGGCCGAGGCGTGGGCGTCGGTCATCGACTCCGACAAGCTGCCGAACGCCGTGCAGGAGGCGGTGATCGGCGGCTTCGTCCAGACCGACCAGCGTGAGCTGCTGGCGCCGTACACGGACCGGTACTTCGAGGTCCTGAAGTCGGTGTGGGACACCCGCTCCCACGAGATCGCCCAGCAGATCGCGATCGGCCTCTACCCGGCCCTCCAGGTCTCCGGGGAGACCGTCACCAAGACGGACACCTGGCTGGCCGCGGCCCAGCCGAACGCGGCCCTGGCCCGTCTCGTCTCGGAGTCCCGCGCGGGCGTCGAGCGCGCCCTGCGGGCCCAGGCGGCGGACGCGGCGGCGGAGTAACCGACGGTACGACGAGGGGGGGCGCCCGGGGCCGATGCTCCGGGCGCCCCCTTCCTCATCTCCTCATGTGCACAGGCGTGCGGTCCTCATGTGCACAGGCGTGCGGCGAGGTCCAGCATCGTGCGCACATGCAGTCCGGTCTGCGCGGACACCGGGATCCAGCGCGGCTCGCAGGCCTTGTCGAGCTCCCGGCACCACTCGCGCACCAGGTCCGCGAGCGCGTCGGCGGTCACGGGCTCGGTGCGGGCCAGCGCCCGGCGCGCCATGGCGGCCACCCGCAGCGGGATACGGCGGGCGGCGACGCCGAGGGTCGCGAAGTGGCCGCGGGAGCCCGCGTGTTCCTCCTCGGCCCAGCCGGCGGCCAGCGACGGCGCCACCCGCAGCAGTTCCCCGGCGGCGGTGTGCAGGGGCAGCAGATCGTGCGGTACGGCACCGGCCGGGACCCGCTCCAGCAGCGCGGCGAGCTCCCGGGTCCGGGCCAGCAGCAGGTCGCAGGCCCGGCCGACGGCACGCTCCGGGTCGGGGGCGGGCCGGGAGTCGCTCACGCCGGGGACGGCCCAGGCCGGTGCCTCGACGAGGGCGGTGAGAGTGCCGTGGCACCGTGGGTGGAGCCAGGTGCTCTCGGCGACGAAGCCGCTCGGGTCGCGTTCACTGCCGCCGCTCGCGGGCGGCAGCCGCAGGACGCCGGGCGGGTCCGGACGCCAGTCCGGGCCGTCGCAGGGGTGGTCGTCGAGCGGGATCCGCAACCGGGCGGCGATCTCCCGGAACGCGCGGGCGGCGCCGGGGACCTCACGGGTCTGCATGGTGAAGGCGCCGCCGAACTCGATGCCGTGCAGGGTGAACTGGGCCGCCGGTCGCAGCTCGTCGAGCAGCCGCACCAGCGTGGCGGACTCGGGCAGCGGTTCCCGTCCGGTGCCCGGAGCGGGCAGCGACTCGGGCTGGCAGGCGAACTCGGGCCGGTAGAAGTGCCGGTGGCACTCCTCCAGGGACGGGGCGGGTTCCTCGGGCTGCCAGCCGTGCGCGAGGCGGGCGCCGTCCGGGTCGAGGCAGAGCAGCAGATGCCAGGTGCAGTCGAGCCCGCGGAGCAGTTCGGGCCGGTGGGCGAGGAGACGGGCGAGCCGGAGCGCGGAGGCGCCCCCCACGGGTTCGTTGGCGTGCGCGCCCGCGACGGTCAGGAACTGCCGCTCCCCTTGCCCGGCGGACAACAGCCAGAGCGGCCGGCCGGCCCGGCTCTGCCCGGCCGCCCGCAACCGCAGCACCCCGGGCGCGAAGGCGACCAGCGTGCGGGCCCGCCGCTCCAGTTCGCCGACGCCCGGGTAGAGCGCGCGCCGGGACAGCGATGTCCGCACGCGGGCCCCTCCGGTCAAGCGCCCTGAGAGTTGCTGTCCCCGGTGGTCTCCTTCTTGTCCAACGGGCGGATCTCGATCTTGATCGGCATTTCAACTCTCCTTGTTCGTAAGGATGTTGAGCGTCCCCATGGGAACTCCCGGCGTAGCGACTGTCAAGGGCGCCCCCTTAGTCCCCTGCCCCCCATCACCCAGGCGGAGTTGAGTACCGGTGCTCACGCCCGGGGTGCCCGTGGGTTGCGAGCATCGGTGCAACGGCGCGGCACGGAGCGCCGGTTCGTCCAGTCGAGGCACGCACACAGTCACGGAGAACCCGTCATGTCCCGTCGTATCGCTCTGTCCCTCGCCGCCGGTGTCGTCGTCCTGGGAGGCGCCGGGGCCTTCGCCCTCGCCTACGCGGGGGACCAGCCGCCCGCCTTCGCGCACAGCACCGCCCGCTACACCGCGCCGGCCGGCGGCCGGGACGGTTCGCTCACCTTCTCCACCGAGGTCACCGCGGCCTCCGGGGTGAAGAGCCTGAAGGTGCTGGCGTGGCCGGAGAAGTCCGGGTTCGCGAAGAAGCCGCTGACCGCCGCGGACATGGCCGAGGTGGAGTCGGCGACCTGCGAGCCGGCCGGGTCGGACACCGCCCGGTGCGTGTACAGGACCGTGGTGTCCGCCGCCGACGCCGCGTCGGCCCCGCACGGCGCCTGGCACGTCGCCGTACTCGCCACCGCCAAGGACGGCAGCACCACCCTGGACACCAAGGTGACCGGCTTCACCGTCGGCTGAGCCGGTCCGCCGCCGGTGGGATCCGCTCAGCCGACGTGTGCGGCCAGCGCCGACTCGATGTCCGCGCCCCGGGCGTCCTCTGCCGCCCAGGCCGCGTATCCGTCGGGGCGCACCAGCAGCGTCGTACCGCGGCCGCTCGCCCAGTGCGCCACGGCCAGCCGGTCCGCGCGCTCCTCGCCCGCGTCGTACGGACCCGGGGTGACCAGGACGAAACGGCCGCCGCGCAGCGCCTCGTAGAGACGGCCGCCGCCGGCCAGGGCGAGGTCGGGGACCCGGGCGCCGGTGAAGGGATGGGCGCCCCTCGGGGCCGGGTACCGGTAGCCGACGCCGGTGATCTGGCCCATGACCCTGCGGCGGACGGGGGCGAGCCGGCCGAGGGCCGTGATGAGCGCGGCCCGCACCGGCAGCTGCCAGCCCTTGGCCATCGCGAGCCGGACGATCGCGCCGCTGCTGCGCAGGACCGACCTGCCGACGGGGTGGCGTTCGGCCTGGTAGGTGTCGAGCAGGCCGGGGCCGGCGTGACCGTGCAGGACGGCGGTGAGCTTCCAGCTCAGGTTGGCCGCGTCCTGCAGACCGGTGTTCATTCCCTGGCCGCCGGCCGGGGTGTGCACATGTGCCGCGTCGCCGGCCAGGAAGACCCGGCCCACCCGGTAGCGGGGCGCCTGCCGCTCGTCGCTGTGGAAGCGGGACATCCAGCGGGCCTCGTGCATCCCGAAGTCCCGGCCGAGGGCCAGCCGGGTGATCTCCCTGACCTCGTCGAGGTCGACCGGCTCGTGGTCGGGGACGTCCCGGTCGCGGTGCCAGCAGATGACCCGGTAGTAGCCGTCGCCGAAGGGCGCGAGGAAGGCGAACGCGTCGCCGACCGCGGCGGCCGTGATCAGCGTTCCGGGCGTCTCGTCGAGCAGCACGTCGGCGAGGACGACGGACCGGATGGCCGACCGCCCCGGGAACGGCAGCCCGACCGCCTCCCGCACGGCACTGCGCATGCCGTCGGTGCCGACGACGTACGCGGCGCGCAGGTCCTCGGCGCCCTTGACGTGCACGGTGACCCCGTCGGCGTCCTGCGTCAGTCCCGTCACCTCGGACTCGAAGCGGAAGTCGACACCCGCCTCGGCCGCGCGGCGCTCCAGCACCTTCTCCACCTCGTACTGCGGGAGCACCAGCACATGCCGGAAATGGGAGGGAAGGCCGTCGAGGTCGAGGGTGAGCCCGCCGAAGAGGTTGAGCAGGGTGAGCGGCCGGCCGACGGCCTCCAGGTCGTCGGCGACGGCACGGGCGTCGAGCTGCTCCAGGGCGCGGGCGTGCAGGGCGAAGGCGCGGGAGAGGTTGCTGGTCTTGTGGGGCCGCTTCTCCAGGAGGGTGACCGGGACGCCGGCGCCGGCGAGGTCACCGGCCAGGAGCAGGCCGGTGGGACCGGAGCCGACGACGATCACGCGGGAGGTTTCGGGGGCGGCGGTCGGGCCGTTCATGGGAGCCTCCTGGATGCCTACGTCTGTTGGCCTACGCTCGTTGGCATGACCGGCACTCCCAGTAGAAACACAGAGCCCACGAACGGCTCGGCGGCGCGCCGCTCCGACGCCAGCCGCTCCGCCATCCTGGCCGCGGCCCGCGAGCGCTTCGCCACCGACGGCTACGAGCGGGCCACCATCCGCGCCATCGCCAAGGACGCGCATATCGACCCCTCCATGGTCATGCGCTACTTCGGCAACAAGGACGGCCTGTTCGCGGCGGCCGTCGCGCTCGATCTGCGGATGCCCGACGTGTCCCAGGGGCCGCGCACCGAGGTCGGGCGAGCGCTGGTGGCCCACTTCCTGGCCGTCTGGGAGACGAACGAGGAGCTCACCGCGGTGCTGCGGGTCGGCATCACCAACAAGGCGGGGGCCGAGCGGCTGCAGGGCATCTTCCGGGAGCAGGTGGTACCGGTGGCCCAGCGGGTGTGCCCCGACCCCGAGCAGGTGCAGACACGGGCGGGGCTGTGCGCCGCGCAGCTGATGGGGCTCGCACTCACCCGTTATGTGCTGCGGCTGCCGCCGGTGGTGGCGCTGGCGCCGGAGGAGATCCTGGCGTGGCTCGGGCCGACGCTGCAGCGGTATCTGACCGCGCCGAGCCCCTGAGCGACGCGCCGAGGGCGCCGGTCAGCTCCCGTGCGTCCCGTCGTGGGACGTACGGAAGGCGACCGGCGCCCTCGGTGGAGAAGCGGAGGTCAGGCCTTCGCCCTGGCCTTCGTCGTGCCCGGCTTGGTGACCCGGATCTTGGACTTGTCCAGCGCCATGACCAGGCCCGCGATGACCGCGAACAGCACGAGCGGGATAAGGACGTAGAGAGCCAGCGTCTCGATGACGCTCAGGCCCTTGCCGGGGTCGTCGCCGTCGTCACGCGTGAGCGCGAGGGCAGGGGACGACATGAGCAGCATCATCAGCGTCGTACCGGCAGCCAGGGCGCCGGCGCGCAGGGCGTTCTTCTTGTCCACGTTGCCAAAGTTAGCGGGCCGACTTGAGGGGCGCGCGTCCGGGGTCCCTGTACGCGGCCCCGCACGCTGCGGCGACCGTCCCGGGCGGGGGCTGTCGCCGCCCCGGAAGTGGCCCCGGGCGCCCGGTGTGCGGCGAGCGGCTTCAGGGCCGTGGGGCGTCCGGTTGTGCGGCCGGTGCCGGGTGCTCCGGGGACCGGGACCAGCTCGCCAGCAGCTTCAGGCGCTCCGCGGAGGGGGACCCCGGTTCGGCGGTGGAGACGCCCAGGGTCTGCTCGGGGTCGTCGGCGGGGGCGAAGGCCTCGTAGCCCAGGACGAGTTCGCCGACGACGGGATGCTGGAAGCGCTTGGTGCCGTGGGTGCGCCGGAACACGTCGTGGTCGGCCCACCAGTGGCGGAAATCCGCGTCCCGGACGGAGAGTTCGCCGACGAGTTCGGCCAGGGCGGGGTCATGCGGGTGACGTCCCGCGTACAGGCGAAGCGAGGCGACGATGCCGCGGGCGGCGTCCTCCCAGTCGGCGTACAGGGTCCGGAAGTGGTCGTCGAGGAAGACCAGGCGGGCCATGTTGCGGTCGCGGGCGGGCAGGGCCTCGAAGTCCGTGTACAGGGCGCGGGCGAGGTGGTTGGCGGCCAGGACGTCCATACGGCGGCCGTAGACGAGGGCGGGGACGTCGGTGAGGCTGTCGAGCAGCAGGCGCAGACCGGGGCGGATGCGCTGCGGGGGCAGCGGGCGCGGACGGGTGCGGGCCGGTCTGGCGATTCGGAACAGGTGGGCGCGCTCCAGATCATTGAGGCGCAGGGCGCGGGCGATCGCGTCCAGGACGGATGCGGAGACGTTGAGGTGGCGTCCGCGCTCCAGGCGGACGTAGTAGTCGACGCTGACGCCGGCGAGCTGGGCGACCTCCTCGCGCCGCAGGCCCGGAACGCGGCGGGTGCCGGGCTGGGGTGCCAGGCCCGCCTCCCCGGGGGTGATCCTCGCGCGGCGCGAGCGGAGAAAGTCCCGCAGCTCGCTGTTCGGTTCCTGCGCCATGCCACCACCTTGAAGTGCTCTCCCTCGTAAACGTGGGAGATTCCTGCCTACCTTGCGGTGGCGGGCTTGGCGCCGCGGGGACGCCTGACGACTGCCCTCCCGGCAGCCGGGATGAGCGCGTGGCCCATCCGGTACAGGTGCAGGATATTCCGGGCCGCGTTCCAGTCGGCGTTGCCGGACCATCCGCAGTCCGGATGCTTGCACACGAACGTGGCCTGGTCCTCCCGGCTGCCCGGTGTGGTGAAACCACAGGCTGAGCAGCGCAGGGAGGTGCCGGGGGCGGGGACCTCGTGCAGGGCGCCGCCCTGGCGGGCGGTCTTGTACGTCAGCATCGTCACGGTGCGGCCCCATGCCTCCTGGCTGATGGAGCGGTTGAGGCCGGACTTCTGCGCGACGTTCCTGCCGGGGTTCTCGATGGTGCCCTTGGCGGACTTGACCATGTTCTCGATTGTGAGCTGTTCGACCACGACGGTGCCGTACCGCTTGGCAATACTGGTGGTGGTCTTGTGCTGCCAGTCAACGGCGCGGCGCGTGGCTGTTGCGCGGAGCTGCTTGATCTGGTCGTAGGTGTGCCGCAGGCGGCGGGAGGCCCTCTCCCCGCGCTTGCGGTGCTGCTTACGCCGGGCGGCGCGTTGTTCCAGGCCAAGCAGCTTGGCCTTCTCCCGCGGGTTCAGCCACTTGTCCCGGTCAGCTGTCCCGTCGGGGAGGCGGGGCGAGCGGGCGTGGTCGCGGTGATTGCCGTCGGAGAGGGCGAGGGGCAGGTTCACCCCGGCATCAATGCCGACCTCGGTTCCCCGGTGAGGCTCGGGCTCGGCTTCGAGGGTCTGGACGCGGAAGGCGATGTGCCAGCCGAGCGCGTCCTTGACCAGCCGCGCCCCGGTGATCCGGTTCTCCTTGTCAGCGCGCTTGCCCACGGGAAGGTCCTTGGTCCAGCGGAACCGGACCCGTCCGATCTTGGGGATGCTGACCATGCCCCAGCGGCGGTGCACGCGGGTGATGTTCAGGTCCCGCCCCTGCGGGATGTCCACGGACATCACCGTGCGGACGCGGGCCTTGAAGTTCGGCGCGTCGGCGTGGCCGTCCCAGCAGTTCTTCCATGCCTGGAAGTACGTCTTCAGTACCGCTTGTGCGGCCTGGGCGGGGAGGACCGCGAGCCAGTCGATCCCGCCTCGGGCCTGACGGATCGCCGTGTCCGCCGCGGCCAGAGAACGCTTCTCCTTGGGCAGCATCGTCCACCAGTCATGCAGCAGGTTCCACAGAGTGCGGGCCGCGTGCGCCTGGTCGTCCATGAGCCGGATCTGCGCAGGGGCCAGCGCGAGTCGGGCACGATGCCCGAACTGCCGCTTCCCCCATGCACGATCCGTGTTCACTCGATCACGATAGCATTTGGTTCATGTCACCACGGTGGAAACCGAATCCCGATGTACGCACCGGCCGTCACGTCGTCCACAACCTGCATGTCCACTTGGTTTTTGTCACCAAGTACCGGCGTAAGGCCATGACGGACGCCATGCTGACCAGGTGCGAGGAGATCATGCGGGAGGTCTGCCAGGACTTCGAGGCCGAGCTGAAGCAGTTCAACGGCGAAGAGGACCATGTACACCTCCTGGTGCACTATCCGCCCAAGGTCCAGCTCTCCAGACTTGTCAACTCCCTCAAGGGCGTCTCCTCCCGCTACCTGCGCAAGGAGTACGACGCGCACGTACGCCGGTACCTGTGGGGCGGACATTTCTGGTCCGGCTCATACTTCGCCGGAAGCTGCGGCGGGGCACCGCTCACCGTCGTACGCCGGTACATCGAGAACCAGCAGCGCCCCGTATGACCTGGCCAAGGCCAACAGCGCAGATCCCTACCCAAAGACGAGGCCGGAGCACTATCGAGATGCGCTTCGCCTCCCCCGTGAACGGGGGAACACTGCGCGAGATCACAGGTAGACCGGGTGACCTGGGGAGCCGTCGCGCCAGAGGGGGTCTGCTGGACCCCCGGTCAGAGTGGGTCTCCCGCCCCGGCCGCGAGCGGTGCTCGTCTGGTGGAGAGCAAGCACGCACCTGGAGGAACCCCTGATGAAGCGCAGGATTCTCGGCGGCACCGGCATGTCGGTGAGCGCATACGCACTCGGCGCGATGATGTTCGGCGCGATGGGCAACACCGACCACGACGAGTCGGTCCGCATGATCCACACGGCACTGGACGCCGGGATCAACCTCGTCGACACCGCCGACGTGTACTCCGGCGGCGAGTCGGAGACGATCGTGGGCAAGGCGTTGAAGGGCCGGCGCGACGACGTCGTCCTGGCCACCAAATTCGGGCTGCCGATGGGCGCGGACCCCAACCGGGGCGGCGGCTCGGCCCGCTGGATCCGCCGCGCGGTGGAGGACAGCCTGCGCCGCCTGGACACCGACCACATCGACCTCTACCAGATGCACCGCCCGGACCCGCGCACCGACGTCGACGAGACCCTCGGCGTCCTGTCGGACCTGGTCCGGGCCGGGAAGGTCCGTGCCGTCGGCGGCTCGTTCTTCTCCCCCGAGGAGATCGTCGAGGCCCAGTGGACGGCCGAGCGCCGCGGCCACCACCGTTTCCGCACCGAGCAGCCGCCGTACTCGATCCTCACCCGCGGTGTGGAGAGCCGGGTGCTGCCCACCGCCCAGCGCTACGGCATGGGCGTGCTGACCTTCGGCCCGCTCAACTCCGGCTGGCTCTCGGGCCGCGCGGATCCCACGGCCGGGCACCGCAGCGCCGGCGCGGGGGCGAAGATGTTCGATCTGACCCAGCCGGGCGTACGGGCCAAGGCCGACGCCGTGCGCGAACTGACCGCTCTGGCCGCCGAGGCCGGACTGCCGCTGCCGCATCTGGCCACCGCCTTCGTCCGGGCCCATCCGGCGGTCACCGCGGTACTCATCGGCCCGCGCCGCCCCGAACAGCTCACCGACCTCCTCGCCGCGGCCGACGTGGAACTCGGCGACGACGTCCTCGACCGCATCGACGAGATCGTCCCGCCCGGCGTCGACGTGCATCCCGGCGACTTCTACATCGACCCCACCCCGCCGATCACCGACAAACGCCTGCGTCGCCGCTGAGGCCCGCTCGCCTCCCTGCGCCCGCGGGCACAAGCCGGCCCCGCGCTCCGCCGGACGGCGGCACCGGGCGGCCACCGGTCCCGGCCGGTCTCCCCCGGTCTCATGCCCCGGACGGGCTGGGCAGAGGGACCGCGCGGCCGTCCTCCTCCTGGTCGGGCGGGTCGTCCGACCGCAGGACCTCCAGGAGTGCCCGGACCCTCCCTGATTCCCTCAGCTCCTCCAGGGTCACCGGGCGGCCCGTCGCGTCGGCGATCGGGAGGCGCCAGTTCGGGTACTGGTCCCAGGTGCCGGGGAGGTTCTGGGGGCGGCGGTCGCCGACCGTGTCGGGCAGCCAGACGCCGATCATGCGGGCCGGGGTGCGGAGCAGGAAGCGGTGGACGGCCTGGATCTCGGCCTCCTCGTCACCGGCGTCGGACACGGCCAGGAGGCCCAGCCCGGTCAGCAGGGCCAGCCACTCCGCCGCGTCGGCCGCCGCGTCCGCCCGCTCCTCGGCCACCGGGCGGGTCAGCAGGCCCAGCCGGTCGCGGAGTTCGACGTGCTCGCCGGTGAGGCGGGCGGCGGTGGACGGCAGGTCGTGGGTGGTGGCGGTGGCGAGGCAGTCGGCGCGCCAGCTCTCCGGGGCGAGCGGGCGGCCGTCGCCGTCCCAGTCCCGTTCGAACCAGAGCACCGACGTACCGAGGACCCCGTGCCGCTGGAGCGTCTCGCGCACCCCCGGCTCCACGGTCCCCAGGTCCTCCCCGATCACCACCGCTCCCGCCCGGGTCGCCTCCAGGGCCAGCAGGGCGAGCATGGCCTCGGCGTCGTAGCGGACGTACGTGCCCTCCGTGGGCGGCCGGCCCTCCGGCACCCACCACAGCCGGAACAGGCCCATCACATGGTCGATGCGCAGGGCGCCGGCGTAGCGGAAGAGGGCGCGCAGCAGCTGGCGGTAGGGGGCGTGGCCGGAGGCGGCGAGGCGGTCGGGGCGCCAGGGCGGCAGGCCCCAGTCCTGGCCGCGGGCGTTGAAGGCGTCGGGCGGGGCGCCGACGGACATCCCGGCGGCGAAGAACGCACGCTGTGCCCAGGCGTCCGCGCCCTGGGGGTGCACGCCGACGGCGAGGTCGTGCACGATCCCGACCGGCATCCCGGCCTCGCGGGCGGTGTGCTGGGCGGCGGTGAGCTGGGTGTCGGTGAGCCAGGCGAGCCGCGAGTGGAAGGCGACCCGGTCGGCCAGCTCGGCGCGGGCGCGGGCGGTCTCCGGTGAGCGGGGATCGCGCAGGGCCTCGGGCCACCGGTGCCAGTCGGAGCCGTGCCGCTCGGCGAGCGCGTACCAGGTGGCGTGGTCCTCCAGGGCCGGTCCCTGTTCGGCGCGGAAGGCGTCGTAGGCGGCCTGCCGGGCGGAGGCGAGCGGGACGGCGGCCAGCGCCTCCAGTGCCTCCCGCTTCAGCTCCCAGACCGCGTCCCGGTCGATGTGGGCGCCCTGGTCGAGGACGGCGGCGCGCAGCCGCCCGGCGCGTTCCGCGAGCGCGGGGTCCGGGACGTACTCGGGGACGGACTCCAGCCGCAGATGCACCGGGTCGGGGAAGCGGCGGGAGGAGGGGCGGTACGGGGAGGGGTCGGTCGGAGGTCCGGGCACCGCCGCGTGCAACGGGTTGACCTGGACGAATCCGGCCCCGGCGGTGCGTCCGGCCCAGTCGGCCAGTGCGGCGAGGTCACCGAGGTCGCCCATGCCCCAGGAGCGGTGGGAGAGGAGCGAGTACAGCTGGACGAGGAGTCCGTACGAGCGGCCGGCGGGGGTGGGCAGCCGGTCGGGGGCGACGATCAGGTGGGCGCGGTCGGTACGGCCGTCGGGCGCGGCGGCGGTCAGCAGGTGGACGCCCGTCGGCAGGCCCCGTACGTCGTCCCGGGTCTCCCCGTCCTCCGTCCGTACCTCCAGCCGGGTGCCGGCGGGCAGGTCGAGGGCGGGGTCGCCGGAGCCGGCCCAGTGGACGACCGTCGGCGGCAGCAGCCGTTCGGCGAGGTCCCGCTCCCGGTCGGCGAGGGCGGTGCGGACGGCCTCCGGGCCGCTCGCGTCGACGCCCAGGGCGGCCAGCGCGGCCATCACGGCGCCGGCGGAGGCCGCGACCGTACGGTCCGGGGACGGGCTGTAGGAGGTGGCGACGCCGTGCAGCTCGGCCAGCCGGCACAGCCCCCGGTCCAGGGCTTCGCTCATCTACAACCCCGGCTCACTGGTCAGCGGGGCCAGGTCGGCGAGCGGCGGTTCGCTGGTGAGGGGCTCGGCGTCGGGCAGCGGCGGCTCACTGGTCAGCGGCGCCTCCGCGCAGACGGGCTCGGCGCTGAACACGCACAGACGGGACTCCTCCTCGGTCTCCACCGGGGGTTTGAACTGGGCCGGGATCGGATGGTGAACCGTTGCGGCCACGGTGGCCTCCTCGTCATGACGTCGGGTACGCCGGCGATTGCCGGGTGAGAGGAGCCCTACCCCATCGTCGCGAGGGCACGCGTGACGGCGGGGTTCCGGCCCGCGTACACGGTGTCCCGTACCCGGGACATGAATCCGCCTCGGCCGACGGATCGACGGATGGACGGATGGACGGATGGACGGATGGACGGATGGACGGATTCCCAGGATCACTATTCACTCAGTACATGTATCCAGTGCATACTGGTCTCCATGAGCACCCGGCACATCCTTCTGGGGCTGCTGAAGGCAGGACCGAGTCATGGCTACGACCTCAAACGGCGCCACGACGAACGCTTTCCGCAGGCCCGTCCACTGGCCTACGGGCAGGTGTACACGACCCTGCAACGCCTGGTCCGTGACGGTCTCGCCGAGCTCGAAGGGACCGACGCCGACGGGGGGCCGGAGCGGACGCTGTACCGGTCGACGCAGGACGGGGCACGTGAACTGGCCCGCTGGGCCGGGGAGATCGCGCCGCCCGCGCCCTTCGTGGCGAACGAGATCTTCTCCAAGGTCGTCGTCTCGATCCTGGCCGGTGGTGATCCGGCCGCCTACCTGGGCGCCCAGCGCGCCGCGCACATGGAGCGGATGCGGGAGCTCACGGCCGTGAAGACGGCCCGGGGCGCCGACCTGGCGACCGTGCTCTCGGCGGACTACGCCCTCAACCACCTCGATGCCGACCTCCGCTGGATGAACACCACGGCGGCCCGGCTGACCACTCTGACCGCGGAGGTCGACGCAGCATGAGCAACCAGGGGGACTCCTCGGTGCCGCTTCTGGCGGGCCGGGACCTCGTCAAGGCGCACGGCAGGACGGAGGCACTGCGCGGCGCCTGTGTCGAGTTGCGCGCCGGCGAGATCCTCGCCGTGACGGGGGCCAGCGGCAGCGGCAAGTCCACGCTGCTGCACTGTCTGGCCGGGATCGTGCGACCGGACGCGGGCTCGGTGGCCTACGACGGGCTGCGGCTCGACCAGCTGCCGGAGCAGCGGCTGAGCGAGCTGCGGCGCTCCGACTTCGGCGTGGTCTTCCAGTTCGGGCAGCTGATCCCGGAACTGACCGCCCTCGACAACGTGGCGCTGCCGCTGATGCTGGCCGGAGCGGCCCGCACCGAAGCCCGGGCGCGGGCCGGCGAGTGGCTGGAGCGGTTCGGGGTGCGCGGACAGGAAGAGCTGCGGCCGGGCGAGATGAGCGGCGGCCAGGCGCAGCGGAGCGCCCTGGCACGAGCGCTGGTGACCGGCCCGAGGGTGGTCCTCGCGGACGAGCCGACGGGGGCGCTGGACTCGCTGGCGAGCGAGCAGGTGATGACGTCGCTGGTGCACACGGCCCGCGAGTCGGGCACGGCCGTGCTGGTGATCACTCACGACGCCCAGGTCGCGGCGTACGCGGACCGCGAGGTGCGGCTGAGCGACGGGACCGTGGCGCCGGTGGGGGTGACGGCGTGAGGGCCGATCTGCGGCTGGCGCTGCTGCTCACGCGGGGGTCGGACCGGCGGGAGTGGTGGCGGGTCCTGCTGACGGCGATCGGGGCGGCGCTGGCGACCGGCATCGGGCTGGTGATCGCGGTCCTCGTCCCGATGGACTCCCAGTACAGCGTGTCGGTCGGTTCCGGGCTGCTCGACCAGCCCGGAACCCGCAATGGAGTGATCACCGCGCTGATGCTGCTCTTCATCCCGGTGCTGGGGTTCCTCGCGCAGTGCGCGCGGGTCGGCGCGGTGCACCGCGACCGGCGGCTGGCCGCGCTGCGGCTGGCGGGGGCCACGCCCGTGCAGGTGCGGCGGATCGCGGCGCTGGAGTCGGGGCTGGCCTGCCTGGCCGGTTCGGCCGTGGCCACCGTGTTCTCCGTGCTGACCCTGCTGCGCCTGTGGCAGCGTCCCGACCCCCTGGCCTGGGTCGACATCACCGTGGTGGCCGTGCTGGTGCCGGTGCTGGGCGCGGCCGTGAGCGCCCTGGCGCTGCGCCGGGTGGTGGCCTCGCCGCTGGGCTGGATCCGGCGGGTGCGGCCGGCCAGGGCTCCGGGGCGGGCGTTCCAGGTGGCGACCGGGCTGCTGGCCGTGCTGGCGGTGCTGGTCGCGCTGACCGCGTTCGCCGGCGATCCCTTCTCGTTCCCGCTCGTCGAGTTCGCCCTCGGCCCGCTCACGATCTTCGCGGTGTGTCTGCTGGTCGGAGCCTCGGCGGTGTGGCTGGCGGGCTGGTCGTCCCGGCGGATGGGCTCGGCGCTGGCGGCCCGCACCGAGAGTCCCGCGGTGCTGATCGCGGCGGAACGGCTGCGCGACGACCCGTGGGCCGCGGCCCGGACGCACGCGGCCGTGCTGCTGGTGACCGTCGTGGGCACGGGATTCATGGGGGTGCGGGAGGTGCTGCTCGCTGTTCTGCACGCCATGGACGGGGCGGACAACCTCGGCAGGGGCATCACGTACTACACGACGGGTCTGGACCTCACGGCTGCCGCGATCCTCGTCGCCCTGGCGATCGTCCTGTCCGGTCTCGCCGTCGGCACCGCCGAGTCGCTGGCCACCCGGCGCCGGGGCCTGGCCGCGCAGGCCGCCGCCGGAGTGCCGCGGGGTGTGCTGGGCCGGGCGCTGCTCCTGGAGACCGCGCTGCCGCTGGCCCCGGCGATCCTGGTGGCGGGCGCGGGCGGCATGGCGATCGGCGTCTGGTACGCCTCCACCGCCACGACGTACACCTCGCCGGCGGTGCCGTACACGGCCCTGCTGGTTCCGCTCGCGGTCTACGGCGCCTGTCTGCTGGCAGCGGCCACGGCACTCCCGCTGTTGCACCGCTCGGTGCATCCGGCGGAGCTGCGCTACGCATGACGCCGGACGGGTGTCCGGCCTCCGGGGGTACGGGGGACTCCCGGAGGGCGGAGCACACGGGCGCCCGGGTGTGCGAAGGCCCGGATCGTCAGGCGGAGATGCCGTCGATCCGGGCCAGGGCGTCGTCCGCGCCGTACGGCTGCAAGTAGGGCAGCCAGCGCGGGTCCCTATGGCCGGTCCCGATGATGCGCCAGGCCAGGCCGGTGGGTGGGGCTGGTTTGTGCCGCAGCCGCCAGCCGATCTCGAAGAGATGGCGGTCGGCCTTGACGTGGTTGCAGCGACGGCACGACGCGACCACGTTGTCCCAGACGTGCTGACCCCCGCGACTGCGCGGGATGACGTGGTCGACGCTGGTTGCGACGCCACCGCAGTACATGCACCGGCCCCCGTCGCGCGCGAAGAGCGCCCTTCGGGTGAGCGGAACGGGCCCTCGGTAGGGAACCCGGACGAATCGCTTGAGCCGGACCACGCTGGGTGCGGGGACTGTGACGGTTGCGCTGTGCATAAAGGCGCCGGATTCCTCCAAGGCGACTGCCTTGTTCTCCAGGACGAGGATGAGCGCGCGGCGGAGCGGTACGACGCCGAGCGGCTCGTACGACGCGTTGAGGACCAGGACATGCGGCACGGGGGCCTCCTTGGGCGTCGGCGGCGCGTGGCTCGCGCCGGGACGATCTGTGGTCAGTCTCCCCTCTTGCCTGGTGGACGCGCCACCATGTCCGCGTAACGGCCTGGGAGTGTTTTCGACCACACGGCATTCATCCCCCGGACAATCCCCTTTTCAAGCGAGCCTGTTCAACCGGGAGGCCCGCGGAGTGAGCACGGTCTCTCCTTCTCGTATCGGTCGGGCGCACACGCAATGCCCCGTTAGTGTGGTGATCCTGCCCGTCCGGTGACCTTTTCGTGACCTTGAACGCCGTACGTGACCTTGAACGCCGTGCCGGAGGGCAGTACCGCACCGCCTGGAGGTACCCGCCGTGTCCTTGCCCGCCGTCCTCATGGCCGCCGGTCCATCGCCGTCGCCGACCCCCTCGGGGTCGGCCACCCCGGCGGTGCCCACGCTCCAGGACGCCCAGGAGAGCGCCACGAACGCCGCGAGCTGGGTCGAGCAGAACTGGTCGACATGGCTGGCGATAGGTCTGAAGGTGCTGCTGATCCTGGTGATCGCGGTGGTCCTCAGAAGGGTCGTGCTGCGGGCGATAACCAAGCTCATCGACCGCATGAACCGGACCGCCGAGTCGGCGGAGGGCACCACCCTCGGCGGGCTGCTGGTCAACGCCGAGCGGCGGCGGCAGCGCTCCCAGGCGATCGGGTCCGTGCTGCGGTCGGTGGCGAGCTTCGTGATCCTGGGCACGGCCGCGCTGACGGTGCTGTCCGCCTTCCAGATCAACCTGGCGCCGCTGCTGGCGTCGGCCGGTGTGGCCGGTGTGGCGATCGGTTTCGGCGCCCGCAACCTGGTCACGGACTTCCTGTCCGGCGTGTTCATGATCCTGGAGGACCAGTACGGCGTCGGCGACTCGATCGACGCGGGGGTCGCCTCCGGCGAGGTGGTCGAGGTCGGCCTGCGGGTGACCAAGCTGCGCGGCGACAACGGCGAGATCTGGTACGTCCGCAACGGCGAGATCAAGCGCATCGGCAATCTCTCGCAGGGCTGGGCCACGGCCGGTGTCGACGTCACCGTCCGGCCCAGCGAGGACCTGGACCGGGTGCGGGCCACCCTGGACGAGGTCGCCGAGAAGATGGCCAAGGAGGAGCCCTGGAACGAGCTGCTGTGGGGCCCGATCCAGATCCTCGGCCTGGACTCCGTCCTCATCGACTCGATGGTGGTCCGTCTCTCCGCCAAGACCATGCCCGGCAAGGCCCTGACGGTGGAGCGCGAGCTGCGCTGGCGGATCAAGCGGGCCTTCGACGCGGCGGACATCCGGATCGTCGGCGGTGTGCCGGTCGCGGCCTCGGAGGACGAGGCCCCGGACCCGACGGCGGCCGTGGCGGCACCGTCGGTGTTCGCCAACGCGGACTCCCCGCAGGTGGCGGCGACGACGCCGATCGCCGCGCAGCGGCCGGCCGCCAAGTAGCCGGCACGCGTCCGGCGCCCGGCCGGCATGGAGCCGGCTAGGCGGTATCGCCGCCGCAGACCAGCCGGTAGGCCTCCTTGACCCATGCCTCGTCGCCGGGGTCGACGCCGCAGGCCAGGGAGGCCCCGGAGTTGCCGTTGACCCAGGTGGTCACGCTGCCGTAGACGTCACGACCGGGGCAGGAGACGGTGAAACCGCCCTCGACGACCGTCACGCTCCTGGCGTAGACGAGACGCCCGCCGTGCCCGAGGGGGTCCATCTTGACCGGATGGTGCTCACGGTCGGCCGAGTCCTCCCCGGGCGCCGCGAACTCCCCGACCTCCCACAGCTTGAGATGCTTGGCGAGCGCGGCCAGGACGCGGTGCGCGGAGACGCTCCCGTCGCTGGTGTCGACCCGGGGCACGATGTTCCGTACGAGCCGGGTGTGGAAGGTGAGCCATCCCCGGTAGCCGTCGTCCACCTTCACCACCGGGGAGACCTCGGTGAGCCGGACCTCCCGCGTCACACCGGTCCACCGGAAGGTCCCGCCCGGGCAGGAGGGGGCGGTGGCGGACGCCTTGGCCGGAGGCTCGGGATCCGTCACCGCCGTCGTCGCCGTTGTCGCGGTCGTCGTA
Organism: Streptomyces sp. NPDC058683; assembly: GCF_042716195.1. Taxonomy (NCBI): domain Bacteria; kingdom Bacillati; phylum Actinomycetota; class Actinomycetes; order Kitasatosporales; family Streptomycetaceae; genus Streptomyces; species Streptomyces sp. NPDC058683. The sequence goes on along the minus strand of NZ_JBHXSK010000037.1, from coordinate 18,788 downwards.
CAGCCCGCCGCCGCCAGGACGAGGGCGGCCGGCAGCAGCCGTACGAACGGCCGTCTTCGAGGGGTCATGTTCAGCCGCCGTTCTCCTGGCCGGTGTCGGGATCCAAGAGCAGGAAGCCGTGTGAAAGGCCTGCTTGACCAGGGGCGACGAAGATCGTGACGGAGTCGTGATCACGGAGCGGGGTCTGGCCGGATTCAGATGTTCTTCACAGGTCCCCCGCATGCTCCGCACGTCACGCGGTGATCTAGGGTCACTGCATCACGGGTCCTTGTTCTGGAGCGCGAAGTCGCCCGGGGACCCGTTGCGAATGTGGGGATACATGAGAAAGCTCGCCATAGGCGCCGCCCTGTCCGGCGCCCTGGCCCTGGCCGGTGTCGCGGCGCCCGCCGCCTCCGCGGCCCCGAGCACGCCCGACCTCAAGTTCACCGGCATCACGGTGAACAACGGCAAGGCGATCGTGGTCGGCACCACCAAGTCGGTGAGCGTGCCGGTGACGTACACCCTGACCCGGCCCGTGGACGTGAACGTGGACGGCGACTCGTCGTTCGCCGGCGTGATCCTCTACCGCGGCACCCTGAAGGCGCTGGACAACGCCGTCGGCCCCGACGACGTGCCCACCTGCACGACGGCGGCGACGACGGACACGACCGTCACCGCGAGCTGCTCCGAGAAGATCGTCATCGACCCGGAGGACAGCCTGTTCGAGGCCGCGGACGCCACCACCTGGAAGGCCGGCGGCTTCTACAGCTACGTCGACGGCACCGTCTCGGACGACTTCCTCAGCTCCAACTCGGGCACCGCGATCTGGGGCAACCTCGGCACGGCCCAGCTGCAGCGCGCGGCCAAGCTGACCGCCGACGCCTCCCCGGAGCCGGTGGCCAAGGGCAAGACGATCACCGTCAAGGGCAAGCTGACCCGGGCGGACTGGGACGCGGCCGCGTACAAGGGCTACCAGGGGCAGAAGGCCGTCCTGCAGTTCCGTGCCGAGGGCACCAAGACGTACACGAACGTCAAGGGCATCACCTCCGGTACGGGCGGCGCCCTGGCCACCACGGTGAAGGCGTCGAAGAGCGGCTACTTCCGCTACGTCTTCGCCGGTACGACGACCACCGCGGCGGCGACGGCCACGGGTGACTACATCAAGGTCAAGTAGCGCCTGCGGTCGCTTCACCACAGGGCCCGTCCGGTCTTCCGGGCGGGCCCTTCGTGTGTCCGAGCCCAGGTAACGAGTGGGTTGCCGCGCAGGCGGGCTATTGACGCTCTCCTTCCGGCGCCCTACGTTTTCCAGCCAACAGGAAACTTTCCTAACAGTGATCAACGGGTGAGCGATCCGGTGAGCCGCGTGAGCCGTCCGGGCGAGTGCCCCGGGCCGGTGATCCGGGCGGGTCACCCGGGTGGACCGATCACCCGGGTCACTGGGAAACTGAGCGGCTGGAAAGGCAGGTGTCGAACCGCATGGCAGGAACCGCCGGTACGCCGGGCACCCCGCGCGTGCTCCGCGCCATGAACGACCGCGCCGCACTGGACCTGCTGCTGGAGCACGGCCCGCTGTCGCGGACCCGGATCGGCAAGCTCACCGGCCTCTCCAAGCCGACCGCCTCGCAGCTGCTGGCCCGTCTGGAGGCGGCCGGGCTGGTGCTGGCGACCGGCACGAGCGAGGGCCGTCCGGGCCCCAACGCCCAGCTGTACTCGGTGAATCCGGCCGCCGCCTACGCCGCCGGGCTCGACGTCAACCCGGCCCGGATCCGGGCCGCCGTCGCCGACGTCACCGGCCGTACCGTCGGCGAGTACGAACTCCCCACCCCGGGACGGCGGTCGGCCCAGTCCGTCGTACGGCAGGTCACCGACGCCCTCGACGGTGCCGTGAAGGCGGCCGGGCTGGCCCGGGACGACGTCCGCCGGCTGGTCATCGGCACACCCGGCGCCTTCGACCCCAACACCGGCCGGCTGCGCTACGCCTCGCACCTGCCCGGCTGGCACTCCCCCGCGCTGCTCGACGACCTCGCCGCCGCGCTGCCGATGCCGGTCGAGTACGAGAACGACGTCAACCTCGTCGCCATCGCCGAACAGCGGCTCGGCGCGGCCCGCGGCCACGGCGACTTCGTGCTGCTGTGGAACGAGGAGGGCCTCGGCGCCGCCCTGGTCCTCGGCGGCCGGCTGCACCGCGGCTGGACCGGCGGCGCCGGCGAGGTCGGCTTCCTGCCGGTGCCGGGCACCCCGCTGGTCCGCCAGGTCACCAAGGCCAACAGCGGTGGTTACCAGGAACTCGCCGGTGCGCAGTCGCTGCCCCGGCTGGCCGGCGAGCTCGGTATCGGCGACCTGCCGACCGGGTCGCACTCCGAGGCCGCCGCCGCGCTCGTCGCCCGCGCCGCCGATCACGGCAGCGGGCCGCACCACGAACTCCTGCGGACCTACGCGACCCGCCTCGCCACCGGTCTCGCCTCCCTCGTCTCCGTCCTCGACCCCGAACTCGTCGTCCTCAGCGGCACCGTCCTGACCTCCGGCGGCGAGGTGCTGCGCGCCCTGGTCCAGGCCGAGCTGGAGGAGCTGGCGGCCGCCCGGCCGCGGCTCGTCGTCGGCGACGTCCAGGAACACCCCGTGCTGCGCGGCGCGCTGGAGAGCGCGCTCGCGACCGCCCGCGACGAGGTCTTCGACACCTCGCGCTGACCCGCACCGGACCCCGCACCGGCCCCCTTCAGCCCCCCGCACCGGCCCCTTCCCACACTGCCCGCCCGCCCTTGGGAGACCCTGCCATGCCCATACCCTCCGCTGCCCGAAAGACGGCTTTTGCCCTGACCGCCCTGACCAGTTCGCTCGCTCTTCTCACCGCCTGTACCGGCCAGTCCTCCTCCGGCGCCACCGACGACGCCTCCGCGAAAACCACCATCAACTTCTGGCACGCCTGGAGCGCGCCGAGCGAGGTCAACGCCGTCAAGGCGCTGATCGCCGGCTTCGAGAAGGCGCACCCCAACATCCACGTCAACGTCGTCGGCAACATGACCGACGACAAGATGAACCAGGCGCTGCGCACCGGCGGCGACAAGGCCCCGGACGTCATCTCGTCCTTCACCACCAACAGCGTGGGCAAGTTCTGCGACTCGGGCGCGCTGGTCGACCTCAACCCCTTCTTCAAGAAGTCGGACATCGACCCGGAGACGACGTTCCCGAAGGCGATGAACGAGTACACCCAGTTCGAGGGCAACCGCTGCTCGGTGCCGCTGCTCGGGGACGCGTACGGGCTCTACTACAACAAGACGGCCTTCAAGAAGGCCGGCATCACCAGCCCGCCGAAGACCTGGTCCGAATTCGAGGCCGACGCCAAGAAGCTGACGATCGCTCAGGGCGACAGCTACAAGCAGCTCGGTTTCATGCCGGACTACCACGGCTGGGAGACCACGACCGAGCACTACCTCGGGCAGTTCTCGCCGACGTACTTCGACAGCCAGGGCAAGTCGAACGTCGCCAAGGACCCGGCCTTCGAGAAGTCCTTCACGCTCCAGAAGAAACTCGTCGACGCTCTCGGCGGCTACAAGAAGCTGGAAACGTTCCGGGCCACGCTCGGCGACGAGTGGGGCCCCAAGCACCCCTTCCAGACCGGCCAGGTCGCCATGCAGCTCGACGGCGAGTGGCGGCTCGGCATGGCCCTGGACGCCAAGCCGAACTTCGACATAGGTGTCGCCCCGATGCCGGTCCCCGACGACCAGGCCGCCCAGTACGGCAAGGGCTACATCACCGGCACCATCGCGGGCATCGCCGCCACCAGCAAGAAGCAGAACGCGGCGTGGGAGTTCGTGAAGTACATCAGCACCGACACGGACGCGGTGGTGGACTTCTCCAACGCCATCCACAACGTGCCGTCCACGCTGGCCGCCCTGAAGTCGCCGAAACTGAAGTACGACCCGCGGTTCAAGACGTTCCTGGACATCGCCGCGAACCCCGACTCCACGACAGCACCCGCCTCCGTCAACGGCGGTGTGTACCTGGTGACGATCCAGCAGCTCGGCTACGACTACGAGAGCGGCAAGATCACCGACCTGAAGGCGGGCCTGAAGCAGGCCGCCGCGCAGATCGACACGGACATCGCGCAGGCGAAGTAGCGATGAGCACGATCACGTTGGCGTCGAAGCGCCGCCGGTCGGCGCTTCGTACGGCCGCCTTCATGTCGCCCTGGCTGATCGGCTTCGCGGTCTTCTTCGCGTATCCGATGCTCTCCACGGTCTACTTCTCGTTCATGCACTACGACGGCTTCAAACCGCCGACGTGGAGCGGCACGAAGAACTGGACGTACGTCTTCGAGCACTATCCCTACTTCTGGCCCGCGATGCGCAACACCCTGTGGCTCGTGGTCGTGATGGTCTCGCTCCGGGTCGTCTTCGGCCTCGGCATCGGCATGCTCATCACGAAGATCAAGACGGGTACGGGTGTCTTCCGCACCCTCTTCTATCTGCCCTACCTGGCCCCGCCGGTCGCGGCCACCATGGCCTTCGCCTTCCTCCTCAACCCCGGTACGGGCCCGGTCAACTCGATCCTGGAGAAGATCGGCATCCCGGCCCCGGGCTGGTTCAACGACCCCACCTGGTCCAAGCCGGCGCTGACCCTGCTGGCGCTGTGGGGCATCGGCGACCTGATGGTCATCTTCATGGCCGCGCTGCTCGACGTGCCGGCGGAGCAGTACGAGGCGGCGGAGCTGGACGGCGCGTCGGCGTGGCAGCGCTTCCGGTTCGTGACGCTGCCGAACATCTCGCCGATCGTGATGTTCGCGGTCGTCACGGGTGTCATCCAGACGATGCAGTACTACACCCAGCCGCTCATCGCCGGAAAGGTCGCCTCGGGCGTGATCCAGGGCGCGGGGACGCAGTTCGAGCCCGGTTACCCGGAGAAGTCGACCCTCACCCTCCCCCAGCTCGTCTACAACCTCGGTTTCCAGCGCTTCGACTACGGCTCCGCGTGTGTCGTCGCCCTCGTCCTCTTCGTCCTGTCCATGGTGTTCACCGCGTTCCTGATGCGGCGCCGGGGCGGTCTCATCCAGGCAGGTGACTGAACATGGCCCAGGTACTGGACCGGCCGGTGGACGTGACCCCGCAGCCGATGACGTCGGCCGAACGCACCGCCCGCCGCAAGGCGTTGCTGAACTGGGTGGCGGTGCACTCCCTCGGCGTCGCCGCCGCCCTGTTCTTCACCCTCCCCTTCGTCTTCGTCTTCCTGACCTCGCTGATGAGCGACAGCCAGGCCCTGAGCCGGGACCTGATCCCGCACACCTGGGAGTGGGGCAACTACCGGAAGGTGTTCGACACCCCGGGCTTCCTGACCTGGTGGAAGAACACGCTGTTCTACGCCGGCCTGGGCACCGTCCTGACCGTCGTGTCGTCGCTCCCGGTGGCGTACGCGCTCGCGAAGTTCCGCTTCCGGGGCCGCAATCTCTCGCTGATGCTGGTGATCTCGATGATGATGCTGCCGCCGCAGGTGGTCATCATCCCGATGTACCTGTTCTGGGCGAAGCAGCTGGGCCTGTCCGGCACCCTGTGGCCGCTCATCGTCCCGATGGCGTTCGGCGACGCGTTCTCCATCTTCCTGCTGCGGCAGTTCCTGATGACGATCCCGAACGAGTACCTGGACGCGGCGAAGGTGGACGGCTGCGGGGATCTGCGGACCCTGCTGCGGGTGGTGATCCCCATGGCGAAACCGGGCATCGCCGCCGTCGCCCTCTTCCAGTTCTTCTACGCCTGGAACGACTACTTCGGCCCCCAGATCTACGCCTCGGAGAACCCGGGCGCCTGGACGCTGTCCTACGGCCTGGAGTCGTTCAAGGGCATGCACCACACCGACTGGAATCTCACCATGGCCGCGACCGTACTGGTCATGGCCCCCGTGATCCTCGTGTTCTTCTTCGCCCAGAAGGCGTTCGTCGAGGGCGTCACGCTCACCGGAGTGAAGGGTTAACCAAGTATGAAACTCACTGTGGTCGGCGGAGGCTCGACCTACACCCCCGAACTCATCGACGGCTTCGCGCGGCTCCGGGACACCCTGCCCATCGAGGAACTGGTCCTGGTGGACCCGGCCGCCGAACGCCTGGAACTGGTGGGCGGACTGGCCCGCCGGATCTTCGCCAAGCAGGGCCACAACGGCCGTATCGTCACCACCTCCGACCTGGACGCCGGTGTCGAGGGCGCCGACGCGGTGCTGCTCCAGCTGCGCGTCGGCGGCCAGGCGGCCCGGCAGCAGGACGAGACCTGGCCGCTGGAGTGCGGCTGCATCGGCCAGGAGACGACCGGCGCCGGCGGGCTCGCCAAGGCCCTGCGGACCGTTCCCGTCGTCCTGGACATCGCCGAACGCGTCCGCCGGGCCAACCCGGACGCCTGGATCATCGACTTCACCAACCCGGTGGGGATCGTCACCCGCGCCCTGCTCCAGGCCGGGCACCGGGCGGTCGGACTGTGCAACGTGGCGATCGGCTTCCAGCGGAAGTTCGCGCACCTGCTCGGTGTCACGCCGTCCGAGATCCACCTGGACCACCTCGGCCTCAACCACCTCACCTGGGAGACGGCGGTCCGCCTCGGCGGCCCCGAGGGCGAGAACGTGCTGCCCAAGCTGCTCGGGGAACACGGCGACACCATCGCCGCCGACCTGAAGCTGCCGACGGCCCTCCTGGACCGCCTGGGCGGCGTGATCCCCTCCTACTACCTGCGCTACTACTACGCCCACGACGAGGTCGTACGGGAGCTGCGCACCAAGCCGTCCCGGGCGGCCGAAGTGGCCGCGATGGAGAAGCAGTTGCTGGAGATGTACGGCGACCCGGCCCTCGACGAGAAGCCCGAGCTGCTCGCCAAGCGCGGCGGCGCCTACTACTCGGAGGCGGCGGTGGACCTGGCGGCGGCGCTGCTGGGCGGCGCCGGAAACCCCTACCAGGTGGTGAACACCTACAACGGCGGCACGCTCCCCTTCCTCCCCGACGACGCGGTGATCGAGGTGCAGGCGGCGGTCGGCGCGGGCGGCCCCGTGCCGCTGTCCGTCCCGGACGCCGACCCGCTCTTCGCCGGCCTGGTGGCCAACGTGACGGCGTACGAGGAACTGGCCCTGGAGGCGGCGCTGCGCGGTGGCCGCGACCGCGTCTACAAGGCCCTCCTCTCGCATCCCCTCGTCGGCCAGTACGAGTACGCCGAAGCCCTGACCGACCGACTGATCGCGCACAACCGGGAGCACCTCGCGTGGGCCTGACCGCACCTGTCCTCGCCATCGACGCGGGCAACAGCAAGACCGACGTCGCGGTGGTGGCGGCGGACGGCGAGGTCCTCGCCACGGCCCGCGGCGGCGGCTTCCGGCCGCCGGTGGTGGGCGTGGAGCAGGCCGTGGACGAGGTGGCGGCGGCGGTCGCCGAGGCGTACAGCGCCGCCGGCGTCACCTCGGTCGCCCATGTCTCCGCGTGCCTGGCCAACGCCGATCTGCCGGTGGAGGAGGAGCAGTTGGCCGCCGCGCTGGCCGCCCGCGGATGGGGCGGTTCGGTGACCGTCCGCAACGACACCTTCGCGATCCTGCGGGCGGGCGTGGCCGAGCCCCGGGGCGTGGCCGTGGTGTGCGGGGCGGGCATCAACTGCGTCGGCATGCGCCCCGACGGCCGCACCGCCCGCTTCCCCGCGATAGGGCGCATCTCCGGTGACTGGGGCGGCGGTTGGGGACTGGCCGAGGAGGCTCTGTGGCACGCGGCGCGGGCGGAGGACGGCCGCGGCGGGCCGACGGCCCTGGTCCGCACCCTCCCGGCGCACTTCGGGCTGACGTCCATGTACGCGCTGATCGAGGCGCTGCACCTGGAGCACGTCGAGTACGGCCGCCGGCACGAGCTGACGCCGGTGCTGTTCGCGACGGCGGCCGACGGCGACCCGATCGCCCGCTCGGTGGTGGACCGGCTGGCCCAGGAGGTCGCGACGATGGCCACGGTCGCCCTGACCCGCCTCGACCTGCTGGACGAGGAGACGCCGGTACTGCTGGGAGGCGGCGTGCTGACGGGCGGTCACCCGCAACTGGACGACGGCGTGCGGGAACTGCTGGCGGCCCGCGCCCCGAAGGCGGTACCGAGGGTGGTGACGGCGCGTCCGGTACTGGGGGCGGCGCTGCTGGGGCTGGATGCGGTGGGGGCGGGAGCGGACGTGCAGGGGAGGACGCGGGCGTATTTCGAGGGGTGACGGCGGGCGGGGCGGGGGCCGGGGCGCCCCTTCAGGCGCGCGGGGAACCGCGCGACCAGTCACCCGCCCACCCGCACCCCGAACACAACCGGTTCACCCCTCCGGAACCGAACCGATTCCCCCGGCGTATTCATGGGCAGGGGTTCCGCTGCGATCGGGTCAAGATCGAGTGACGGCCGGTGCCGAATGTCGGTCCGGGCAGCGATACTGGGCGGCGACCGGATGACCATGGGGGAGGTCAAGTGACACACCCGCCGACGAAGAGCGCGGCACCGCCAGGCGCAGGTACCGTCCTGCCCGCACAGCGGGCGGCCTCTCCCACGCCCGAGGCAACGCCCCCGCGCCGCAGCGCCTTCACGGAGGGCTTCGAGAAGGTACGCGCCGCCGTGACCACCGAGCCCGGCCGGCTCCGGCTCATCGGCGCCGTCCTGGCCGCCCTGATCGTCGCCTTCGGTGCCGTCACCGCCTGGCAGATGACCGACCGCGCGGCCGCCGCCGACGACGTGCTGCACCGCAGCCAGCCGCTCAGCTCGGGCGCCGCCGACATCTACCGTTCACTGGCCGACGCCAACACCGCGGCCTCCAGCGGCTTCCTGGCGGGCGGCCAGGAGACGGCGGCCTCCCGCGCGCGGTACGAGAAGGACATCCGGACCGCCGCCGCCAAGCTCGTCACCGCCGCCGCCAACTCCGAGCCCGGCTCCCCCTCCGAGGCGGCCGTGGCGAAGCTGAACAAGCTGCTCCCGGAGTACAAGGGGCTCGTCGAGCGGGCCAGCGTCTACAACCGGCAGGGCTACCCGGTCGGCGGCGCCTACCTGCGGTACGCGAACGAGAAGATGCAGAAGGAGATGCTCCCGGCGGCGGAGGATCTCTACACGAAGGAGAACGCGCGGCTGTCGTCCGACTACGCGGACGCGACCCCGTACCCGTGGGCGGCGATAGTCCTCGGCCTCCTCGCCCTCGCCGCCCTCGCCTGGGCCCAGCTGCGCCACTACCGCCGTACCAACCGCGTGCTCAACCACGGTCTGGTGGCGGCCTCCGCGGCCACCGTCGTCACGCTGTTGTGGCTGGTCGTCGGCCACACCTTCGCCCGCGCCGGCCTGGACGGCTCCTACGACCACGGCGTCCGCTCGCTGAACGTGCTGCACGACGCCCGGATCGCCTCCCTGAAGGCCCGCGGGAACGAGAACCTCAGCCTGGTCGCGCGGGGCGCGGAGACGGTCACGGTCGACGGCGAGACGTACGACGCGTACTACTACGACTTCGACCAGGACATGGCCGCCCTCGGCAAGGGCCTCGCCCAGGCCTCGGCGCTCGCCGACGACTCGGCGGGCGGCAAGCCCGTGCAGGCGGCCGAGGGGAACATGAAGGTGTGGAAGGAGCGGCACGCCGACGCCCGCACCGAGGACGAGAACGGCGACTACCAGGCGGCGCTGGACAAGGTGATCGGCGCCAAGGGCGCGACCGCCGAGTGCTTCGACAGCGTCGACACGAACCTGAAGAACGCTCTGGCCCACGAGGAGTCCGAGTTCCAGGAGCGGGCCACCGACGGGCGGGACGCGATGTCCGGGCTGCCGATCGGTGCCGCCATGCTGGGTGTGGCGGCGGCGTCGGGCGCACTGTTCGGCATCGGGCGCAGGCTTTCGGAGTACCGGTGAGAGGGGGCGTGGCGGTGTTCGTGCAGAGGATGAGGGCCTCCCTGCGCGGCTGGGGCGGAGTGGGCGCGATGGCGGTCGGCTGCGCTCTGGCGCTGGCGTTCGTCCTGCTGCTGCCCCTCACCCAGTCCGCCGGGGGGAGCGGTACGGGCGAGGGGCTCGGCGGTCCGGGGCTGGCCACTGCCGGCCCGGCGAGGGCCGGCAACTGTGTCGACGCGCAGGCGCAGAACGAGACCTGGTCGCCGTCGAGCGCGGACGGTACGACGATCGACGCCATCAAGGCCCGTACCGGCGCCAAGCGGAAGCTGATCGTCGGGGTGGACCAGAACAGTTACCGCTGGGGCTACCGCAATCCGAACAACTCCGGTGCGGAGCTGGAGGGTTTCGACATCGACCTGGTGCACCGGATCGCCCAGGACATCCTCGGCGACCCCGACGCGGTGCAGTTCAAGGCGATTCCGACCAGCCAGCGGATACCGGCGATCAAGGACGGCCGGGTCGACATGGTCGTCCGCACGATGACCATCAACTGCGAGCGGCTGAAGGACGTGGCGTTCTCCGCGCCGTACTTCAAGACCGGGCAGCAGGTCCTCGCGCCCAAGTCGTCGTCGATCACCGGCTACAACGGCACCCTCGCGCACAAGAGGATCTGCACGGCGGCCGGTTCGACGGCGTACGCCAAGCTGGACGCCGACAGGAAGTCCGGGAAGCTGGTCGCCTCGGCCGACATCTCCGTCACCGTGCCCAACCAACTCGACTGTCTGGTGCGGCTGCAGCTCGGCGAGGTCGACGCGGTGGTCACCGACGGCGCGCTGGCCGCCAGCCAGGCCGCGCAGGACCCGACGGTCGAGCTGAAGGGCGCCGCCTTCACGACCGAGTACTACGGCGTGGCGATGAAGCAGGGTGCGACCGATCTGGTACGCCGGGTCAATCACATTCTGGTCGACTACCGGGACGACGGCTGGCAGGCGTCGTACGACAAGTGGCTGTCGGCGACACTGGGAGCGGACTCGGCGGCGTCGAAACCGCCCGCGCCGCAGTACCTGCGCACAAGCTGACCCGCATCCGCAGGGCCGGTCCCGACAAGCAAGCGAGAGGTGATCGATGGGCGTCACGGACCCCGCCGGGCCGGTGATGGACCGGGACGAGGTGGACCGTGCGCTGGCGCGGCTCGGCGCGGAGCACGAGGCGATCGAGACCTCGCTGCTCGCTTTGCAGGACCACGCGGGCCGCAGGCTCCTGGAAGGCGCCGAGCTGACCGGGACCACCCGGGAGCGGTGGACGACCGCCGACGCGTCGATCACCCTGCTGTGGGCGTACTTCGACGCGTACACGGACGCGTTGCGCAGCGCCCGGGAGATCAGGGCGCGGCGCCGCTGGTCCAGCCGGGAGGACCTGGTGGAGCTGACGGAGCTGCTGCGCGGCGAGTCGGTGACGGTGGCGGGCAGCGCCACGGCGACGGCGAACGCGCCGACGCTGCTGTCGGCGGCCGGCCGGCTCAGCGAGCGCTTCTCGCTGGTGACCCTGGTCGACCGGATGAACGAGCTGTACGCGACCTCGCTGGACATGGTCGTCACCGCCGACGCGGTGTGGTCGGCGCTGCCCGCGCGGATCGATTTACTCGCCGCCGAACTGCAGCGCACCCGCAAGCTGGCGCACTCCGTCGGGGTGCGTCCGGGCGAGCACCCGGCGGGCGACGACCTGGAGCGGATCACCCGCACCCTGACCAGGCTCCGTGAGGACGTCGTGTCGGACCCGCTGGGCTTCTGGGTGCCGGCGCAGGGGAGTTCGGCGCCGGGCGGCGGCCGGCCGGACACCGCGGTGTACGACCGGGAGGCGCAGGCGCTGGAGGAGGTGCGGCGGGAGATCGACGCCGTGCTGACGGTACGGCAGGACGCGGAGGCCCGGCTGATCAAGCTGCGGGACGTGCTGTCCCGCGCGGACCGCACCCTCGCCGAGGCGCGTACCGCGCGCGGCGAGGTGCTGGCGAAGATCGCGGCCACCGAGGTGCCGGTGGTCAGCGGCCCGCCGACCGCGCTCCAGGAGCAGCTGGCGGCGGCCGCCGAGTACCGCAGAACGGCCCAGTGGCACCGGCTGTCGCCGCTCCTGGAGTCCCTGGAGCAGAAGGCGGAGGACGAACTGCTGCGCGCGCGTGAGTCGTTGACGGCGGTCACCGCGCCGCTGGCGGTACGCGCGGAGCTGCGCGGCCGGCTGGACGCGTACAAGGCGAAGGTGGCCCGGCACGGGCTGGCGGAGGATCCGTTCCTGATCGAGCGGTACGACGCGGCCCGGCGGATGCTGTGGAGCGCGCCCTGCGACCTGCGGGTCGCGGAGCAGGCGGTGCTGCGTTATCAGCACGCGGCGGCCGAGGCGCTGACCGCGCCGCGCGTGCCGCAGCAGAGCGGGCCCGAGGATCGTAGGGGAGAGCAGTAGCCATGAGTCAGGCGGGAGAGGCGTGCCAGCGGCCGGGCTGCGAGGGGACGTACGAGGACGTCGGCGGCGGTGAGCTGTACTGCGACACCTGCGGTCTGGCCCCGGTCGTCTCGGCGAGCGGGATGGTCGGCTCGCCGCCCACCGGGATCACGGCCGGCGGCCGGTCCTCCGCGAGCAGCGCGAGTTCGCGCTCCAGCAGCCGCAGCACGCGGACGTCGTCGCAGTCGTCGAAGTCGCGGCGCTCGGTCTCCGGGCGGCTCTCGCGGTCCCTGTCGGGCGAGTCGACGGGCCGTTCGGTGTCGGTGCGCAGTTCCGGTTCGTCGACGAGCGGGTCGGCGCGCAGCCGGCTGGGCGCGGGGCTGGTCACGGTCCCGCAGGTGCCGAAGCCGGACCCGCGCGAGATGGTGCTCGAGAACCCCGAGGTGCCCGAGCGGAAGCGGTTCTGCTCGCGCTCGGACTGCGGGGCGCCGGTGGGCCGGGGACGGGGTGACCGGCCGGGCCGGACGGAGGGGTTCTGCACCAAGTGCGGCAACCCGTACTCGTTCGTGCCGAAGCTGAAGGCCGCGGACGTCGTGCACGGCCAGTACGAGGTCGTGGGCTGTATCGCGCACGGTGGCCTGGGCTGGATCTACCTGGCCGTGGACCGGGCGGTGTCCGACCGCTGGGTGGTGCTCAAGGGCCTGCTCGACACCGGTGACCAGGACGCGATGGCCGCCGCGATCTCCGAGCGGCGGTTCCTCGCGGAGATCGAGCACGCCAACATCGTGCGGATCTACAACTTCGTGGAGCATCTGGACCAGCGCACCGGCTCCCTCGACGGCTACATCGTCATGGAGTACGTCGGCGGCAAGTCCCTCAAGGAGATCGCCAACGACCGGCGTACCCCGGAGGGCCGCCGGGACCCGCTGCCGGTGGAGCAGGCCTGCGCCTACGGCATCGAGGCGCTCGAGGCCCTCGGCCATCTGCACAGCCGCAACCTGCTGTACTGCGACTTCAAGGTCGACAACGCCATCCAGACCGAGGACCAGCTCAAGCTGATCGACATGGGCGCGGTGCGCCGCATGGACGACGACGAGTCGGCGATCTACGGCACGGTCGGCTACCAGGCCCCGGAGGTCGCCGAGGTCGGCCCGTCGGTCGCCTCCGACCTCTACACGGTCGGCCGCACCCTCGCGGTCCTCACCTTCGACTTCCAGGGCTACACGACCGTCTTCGTGGACTCGCTGCCCGACCCGGACAACATCGAGGTGTTCCGGCAGTACGAGTCGTTCTACCGGCTGCTGGTCCGGGCCACCGATCCCGACCCGGCCCGCCGGTTCGCCTCCGCGCAGGAGATGGCCGAGCAGCTGACGGGCGTGCTGCGCGAGGTGGTGTCGGTGCAGACCGGCAAGGCCCGGCCGGCGCTGTCGACGCTGTTCGGGCCCGAGGTCAAGGTCACGGACACGGAGCTGTTCCCGAAGCTGGCCGGCGACGTGTCCCGGCTCGGGGGGCGGGCGGTGGCCTCCAGAACGCTCGCCCTGGAGCCACCGGGAGCGGCCGGGGCGACGGCCGGCGACGGCCGCCCGGCGGGCGGTCCTGCCGACGGGGGCGACCCGGTCGCCCCCGCCCTGGTCCGGTCCGTCGCCACCCCGGCCGCCGCACTCGCCCTGCCGGTCCCGCTGGTCGACCAGAGCGACCCGAACGCCGGGTTCCTGGCGGGCCTGATGATGACCTCGGCGCCGGGCGAGCTGCTGGGGGCGCTGGCCGCCGCGCCGGCGCAGACCGTGGAGACCCGGCTGCGCCAGGTCCGGGCCCGGCTGGAGAGCGGCGACCGGGAACCCGCCCTGACCGCGCTCGGCGAGCTGGAGGAGGAGCAGCCCGACGACTGGCGGGTGGTCTGGTACCGGGGCGTGACCGCCCTGTTCACCGGCGACTTCGAGGGCGCCGCGCTGTCCTTCGACGCGATCTACGACGCCTTCCCCGGCGAGACGGCGCCCAAGCTGGCGCTCGGCCTGTGCGCGGAGGTGCTCGGGCAGCTGGACAACGCGGCCGAGTACTACCGGCTGGTGTGGGCGACCGACCCGGGCTTCGTGAGCTCCGCCTTCGGTCTGGCCCGGGTGCAGCTGGCGGCCGGGGAGCGGCGCGGTGCGGTGCGTACGCTGGAGTCGGTGCCGGAGGCGTCGATCCACTACACGGCGGCCCGGGTGGCGGCCGTACGGGCGCGGCTGCGGCACCGGACCGCGACGCCCGACGACACGCCGTTCCTGGACGACCTGACGGCCGCCGCCGGGCAGATCGAGGCGCTGGACGCGTACGGTCTGGATCCGGCACGGCGCGAGCAGTTGTCGGCGGAAGTCCTCGGGCGCGCGCTGGACTGGATACTCTCCGGAGGCCAGGACGCCCAGCCTGCCGCCGGCGGCGGTGGCCGGGTGCTGCTCGGCAGCGGTCTGGACGAGCGGGGCCTCCGCTTCGGCCTGGAACGCTCGTACCGCACGCTGGCCAGACTGGCGACCGGCGGTGAGGAGAGGATCGACCTGGTGGAACGGGCCAACCGTTACCGCCCCCGGACGTGGGTGTAGTTGATGTCGCAGATGCCCCAGCAGGCCGCACCGGCGAAGTGCCCGAGCTGCGCGGAGCCGCTCGAATCGGGTGACCTGTTCTGTGGTGCGTGCGGGTACGACCTGTCGGCCGTGCCCGCCGAGCCGCAGGACCACCCGACCCTCACCATGGGCGCCTCCGGCGTGGCCTGGCCACCGCCCGAGCCGGCCGGCTCCGGCCCGCCGTCGGCCCCGCATCTGCCGACGGACCTGCCCGGCACGGACTCGGGCGGCAAGCCGCTGCCGGGTTCGCCGCCGCACGGCTCGCCGGTGTCGCCGGCCTCCGGGGTGCGTTTCGACCGGCCGCCGGAGCCCGACGACGACTACGCGCTCCAGGCGCCGGACCCGCGGGTGGCCGCCTCCGCCACGGAGGCCGCCGAGTCCGCCGAGAACACCGAGTCCGCCGAGACCACTGAGCTGCCGAAGGTCTGCGTGGCCTGCCTGGCGGGCCGGGTGGACGGCGACGGCTACTGCGAGAACTGCGGGCACGCGCAGCCGCGCGAACGCGACCACATGGAGCAGGAGGTGGGTCCGGTGGCCGCCGTCAGCGACCGCGGGCTGCGCCACCACCGCAACGAGGACGCGTTCACCGTCGGCCGTACCGCGCTGCCCGACGGCACCCCGGCGGTGCTCGCGGTCGTCTGCGACGGCGTCTCCTCGGCGACCCGCCCCGACGAGGCCTCCCTGGCCGCCTCCCGGGCCGCGAGCGAGGCGCTGCTGGCCGCGCTGCCCCAGGGCACGCACCCGCAGCAGGCGATGCACGAGGCGATCGTGATCGCCTCCCAGGCCGTCAACGCGCTCGCCGAGGAGCCTCCGGCGGCCCGCGAGCACAGCCCGCACCAGAACGCCCCGGCGTGCACGATCGTCGCCTCGATCGTCACCCCGGGCCTGCTGGTGGTCGGCTGGGTCGGCGACAGCCGCGCCTACTGGGTGCCGGTGGACCGCGGCGCACCGCCGGCCCGGCTCACCGAGGACGACTCCTGGGCGGCACAGATGGTGGCCGCGGGGCTGATGAGCGAGGCCGAGGCGTACGCCGACGAGCGCGCGCACGCGATCACCGGCTGGCTCGGCGCGGACGCCTACGAACTGGAGCCGCACACCGCTTCCTTCAAGCCGGACCGGCCTGGTGTGGTGGTGGTGTGCACGGACGGGCTGTGGAACTACGCGGAGTCGGCCGAGGAGATGTCCGAGGTCGTCCCCGCCGACGCGGCCGTACGGCCGCTGCACGCGGCCCGGGTCCTGGTCGGCCACGCCCTGGACGGCGGGGGCCACGACAACGTAACAGTGGCGCTGCTCCCGTTCCCGGCGCCGCCGCAGGGGGCAGGATCCGCCTGAGGCCGCGCAAAACGGCCGTAAACGGGGAATCAGCAACGGGGCACGGGCAGCACAGGGAAGCACCGGCGGACCGGAGGGGACCGGTCCGCACACCGTCAGCACCCACCACGCGTGGGGTGGAGGGGGACCAGAGCAGTCATGGCCAATTTCTCGAAGTCGAACGTGCCGCAGTTCTCGGTGGACGTGTACCAGAACGAGTACCTGCCGGACGGCGGCCGCGAGGTCAACGCGATCGTCACGGTGACGTCGACCGGCGGCGGCACCGTCGGGAGCGTGGCCGGGCCGTCGTACGCTCCCGGGCAGGGGCCGGCCGCCGGGGTGGCGATCATGGTCGACTGCTCGGGCTCGATGGACTACCCGCCGACCAAGATGCGCAACGCCCGGGACGCCACGGCGGCCGCGATCGACACCCTGCGCGACGGCACCCACTTCGCGGTGATCGGCGGCACGCACGTCGCCAAGGAGGTCTACCCGGGCGGCGGGCGGCTCGCGGTGGCCGACCGCACCACCCGGGAGCAGGCCAAGCAGGCGCTGCGCAGGCTGAGCGCGGGCGGCGGTACGGCGATCGGGACCTGGCTGCGCCTCGCCGACCGGCTGCTGTCCTCGGCGGACGTCGCGATCCGGCACGGCATCCTGCTGACCGACGGCCGCAACGAGCACGAGTCGCCGGAGGACCTCAAGGCCGCCCTGGACTCCAGTGCCGGACGGTTCACCTGTGACGCCCGCGGCGTGGGCACCGACTGGGAAGTGAAAGAAGTCACAGGGATCGCCTCCGCGCTGCTCGGCACCGCCGACATCGTCGCCGACCCCACGGGCCTGGCCGCCGACTTCACGCAGATGATGGAGACGGCGATGGGCAAGGAGGTCGCGGACGTCGCGCTGCGGCTGTGGACCCCGGTCGGCACGACGATCAAGTTCGTCAAGCAAGTGGCGCCCACCGTCGCGGAGTTGACCGACCGCCGCACCGAGGCGGGACCGCGTGCCGGGGACTACCCGACCGGCTCCTGGGGCGACGAGTCCCGGGACTACCACGTCTGCGTGGAGGTCCCGACGGCCGGCCTCGGCCAGGAAATGCTGGCCGCCCGGGTGTCGTTGGTGGTCCCGCAGCCCGACGGCACCGTCCAGAACCTGGGCGCGCAGGGACTGGTCAGGGCGGTGTGGACGGACGACATGGTCGCCTCGACCTCCATCAACCCCCAAGTCGCCCACTACACCGGCCAGGCCGAACTGGCACAAGCCATCCAACAAGGGCTTGATCTTCGCAAAGTGGGCGATATGGATGGAGCAACGGCCAAACTGGGCCGGGCCGTTCAGCTCGCCAGCGCCTCCGGGAACGCGGATACTGCGAAACTGCTTGCGAAGGTGGTGGACGTGGTCGACGCCGCGACAGGTACTGTGCGATTGAAAGCGAAGGTTGCGGAGGCCGACGAGATGACCCTCGAAACACGGTCCACAAAGACTGTTCGTGTAAAGAAGTGACCTAGCAGCACACGCAGGACACCCAGACAGGCTCAGGACGAACCTGACAGAGAGGGAACCACCGACATGCCGACCTGCCCGAACGGACACCAGTCGGGTTCCGACGACTGGTGCGAGGTGTGCGGTCACCGCATGGCCGGTGCCGTGCCCCCGTCGCCTCCGCCCCCGCCGACCGCCGGCGGCTACGGTTTCCCGCCGCCCGTGCCCGGCGGCCCCGCCGGTGGGCGGCATCTGTCCGCCGTGCCGAACGGGCACGAGCCGGAGCTGTGCCCGCAGTGCCGTACGCCCCGCGAGGGCGGTGCGCCGTTCTGCGAGGAATGCCGCTGGAACTTCCTGACCAACACGGCCACCTCGTACACCCCGGCCGCCCCGCGCCCGCCCGCGGGCGGCGGCCCGGCCGCGCCGACCTTCCGGCCGCCCACCCCGCCGTCGTACGGCGGCAACACCGACTCGTACGAGTACCAGGGCTCGCGTCCCTCGCAGATGAACCGCCCGGCCGAGCCGATCCCCTCCTTCGGCAGCGAGCCCTCGGGCCCGACCCCGTTCGCGAACGAACGCGGCGGCGGCCCGTCGGGCCCCCCGGCGCCCCCTGCCTTCGGCGGCGGCCAGTCCGGCCCTCCGGCCTTCGGCGGCGACCGCGGCCAGCCCGGGCCCCCGGCGTACGGCAGCGACCCCTCGGCCCCGCCCGCTCCCCCGGCGTTCGGCGGCGACCGCGGCGGCCAGTCCGGCCCGCCCGGAACTTCGGCCTTCGGCAACGACCGCGGCCCGTCCGGCCCGCCCGCCTTCGGCGGCGACCGCGGCCAGTCCGGCCCCTCCGGGTTCGGTGGCGACCGCGGCCAGCCCGGGCCGCCGCCCTTCGGTGGCGAGCGTGGTCCTTCGGCTCCGCCCCCGTCGTTCGGCGGCGCTCCGGGCCAGAACGCCGGCGGCCCCTCCGCCTTCGGCGGCGCCCCCGGGCCCGGCCAGGCCTCCGGCCCCTTCACCCGCGACCCCTCCGGTGGCCCGGCCGCCGGCCCCTTCGGCGGCGGGGACCCGTCCCGGCCGCCGGTTCCGCCGCCGCCCGGCGGTCCCGGCGGCACCACCGGTGGCGCTCCCGCGGCCTTCCAGCAGTCGGCCCCGCCCGCACCGCCCGGCTACCC